>JAKQBU010000536.1 GCA_029573975.1 Planctomycetota bacterium | reverse complement strand
TCCGTCGGCCCCTCCGTATCGCGCCAGCTACGGGGGGAAACCGGTGTTCCATGCTCTCCGAACCGATGATTCCGATTAAACGGCTAATCCCCGGCCACCACGAGGCGGGGGGGGCATTTTTTACCGTCACAAACCAAACCTTCGGCGTATGCCAAAAATCCTTTTTTCCCCTAAACCCTTGCAATGCCAGCCGGTTCCGGCCATAATACCGGATTATTGGATGGTAGCCGTCCGGGAGAGGGCGGTATGGTAAGTGATTGGAATATATTGATTTATAGAGGACAGACGGAGTAATTGGATGTTTAAACAGGTCAATTCGACTTGCGAGCATATAGAGCTGGAGCACCGGATTTTGGGCTGGTGGCAGGAAACAGAGGCGTTTAACAAGCTGCGGCGGCAGAACGCGGGGAAGAAGCCGTGGTCGTTTCTCGACGGGCCGATTACGGCGAATAACCCGATGGGTGTGCATCATGCGTGGGGCCGGACGCTGAAGGACTGCTACCAGCGGTATCATGCGATGCTGGGGCATGAGCTGCGGTATCAGAACGGGTTCGACTGCCAGGGGCTGTGGGTCGAGGTCGAGGTCGAGAAGGAGATGGGGTACGAGACCAAGGCGGATATCGAGCGAGCGGGGCTGGAGGATTTCATCAACCGCTGCAAGAACCGGGTCCGCAAATACTCGAAGGTGCAGTCCGAGCAGTCGGTCCGGCTGGGCTACTGGATGGACTGGGACAACAGCTATTACACGATGAGCGACGAGAACAACTACACTATCTGGTCGTTCCTCAAAAAGTGCCACCAGAAGGGGCTGATCTACAAGGGGCTGGACGCCATGCCCTGGTGTCCCCGCTGCGAGACCGGCATCTCCGAGCAGGAGCGGCGGGAAGGGTATAAGAACGTCGAAGATACCGCCGTGTTCGTGCAGTTTCCGCTGGTGGGCCGGCAGCGGGAATACCTGCTGGTCTGGACGACGACCCCCTGGACGCTGGCGGCCAACGTCGCCGCCGCCGTCAATCCGGAACTGAACTACGCCAAGGCGCGGCAGAACGGCAATCTGTATTACGTAGCCCAGACGCTGACCGGGATTATGAAGGAGAAGGGCGAATTCACCGTCGAGGGCACGATCCAGGGAGCGGAAATGGTCGGCTGGGGGTACGACGGGCCGTTTGATGAGCTGGACAAAGTCAAGAGCACCTTCCGCGATGCGAACTATAGGCATCGGATTATCGCCTGGGAGGAAGTATCCGACAGCGACGGGACCGGGATCGTGCATATCGCGCCGGGCTGCGGCAAGGAGGACTTCGACCTGGGCAAGGAAGAGAAACTGCCGATTCTCATGCCGATCAACGAGAGCGGCGTGTATGTAAATGGCTACGGCTTTCTGACGGGCAAAGCCGCCGGGCAGGTGGCTGACGAGGTGCTGGAAAACCTGCGGCAGAAAAATGTCTATTATAAAAAGGAAAAGTTCAGGCACGATTACCCGCACTGCTGGCGGTGCGGGGCGCCGCTGCTGTTCCGGTCGGTGGATGAATGGTATATCAATATGTCCTGGCGGAGTGAGATCATGGAGGTCGTCAAGCAGATCCGCTGGATTCCCGAATGGGGACAGGATCAGGAACTGAACTGGCTGGAGAACATGCACGACTGGATGATCAGCAAGAAACGCTTCTGGGGCCTGGCCCTGCCGATCTTCGAGTGCGAGTGCGGCTGGTTCGATGTCATCGGGGGCTATGACGAACTGAAACAGCGGGCTCTCGAGGGCTGGGAGAAATTCGAGGGCCAGTCGCCCCACCGGCCGTGGGTGGACGCCATCCGCATCAAGTGTGAAAAATGCGGCGGGCTGGCCAAACGCATCCCCGACGTCGGCAATCCCTGGCTGGACGCCGGCATCGTGCCGTATTCGACCGTGAAGTATAACACCGATAAGGAGTACTGGCAGAAGTGGATTCCGGCCGACCTGGTGCTGGAGTGTTTTCCGGGCCAGTTCCGCAACTGGTTCTACGCCCTGTTGTCCATGAGCACCATGATGGAAAACCAGCGGCCCTTCAAGACCCTGCTGGGCCACGCCCTGGTCCGGGATGAGAACGGCCAGGAAATGCACAAATCCACCGGCAACGCCATCTGGTTCGACGAGGCCGCCGAGAAGATGGGCGCCGACGTCATGCGCTGGATTTACTGCAACCACAATCCCACCAACAACCTAAATTTCGGCTATACCATCGGCGATCAGGTTCGCCGCCGCGTCTTCAGCACCTGGTGGAACGTCTATAGCTTCTTCGTCAACTACGCCCGCCTCGACGGCTTCGACCCCCAGCGGCCAGCAGTACCCTACGAGCAGCTCCAGGACATCGACCGCTGGCTGCTGAGCAAACTCCAGGTCCTCATCCGCACCGCCAACGAATCGCTGGCCGATTTCAACGTCGCTGCCCTGGTCCAGTGCGCCGATGACTTCATCGAACGCCTCAGCAACTGGTACGTGCGCCGCAACCGCCGCCGCTACTGGCGGCCCAAAAGCGACTCCGACACCGACAAGCTGGCCGCCTACCAGACGCTGTACCGTGTACTGGTGGACCTGTGCAAAATTCTGGCCCCCGTCTGCCCCTTCATCACCGAGGAAATGTACCAGAACCTGGTCCGCAGCCACGATGCCGCCTCCCCCGAAAGCGTCCACCATACCGCTTACCCCCAGTTCGACCCCGCCCTCTTCACCGAAGGCCTCGCCGAAGAGATGGACCTGGTTTCCGATATCGTCTCCGCCGCCCTGAGCCTGCGGGAGACCAGGCAGATTCGCGTCCGCCAGCCGCTGGGCCGGATTATCGTATCGCCCAGCGATGAGCAGACCGGCGGGGCGATTAAAAAATTCCAGGACCACATCCTCGACGAACTGAATATCAAAAAGCTGGAAATCGGCGATATTTCGAAATACGAAAAGTACGAAATCAAACCCAACCATAAACTCTTAGGCCCCAAAGTCGGCAAGGACATGAAAACGGTCATCCAGGCCCTGGCCGCTCAGGACCCCTCTGCCATTGCCGCCGCCGTACGCGGAAAACAAAACTTTACCGTGCAAAGCGGCGCACAAAGCTGGGAACTTAGTCCCGATGATGTGGTGGTAGAACGTGTGAAAGTCGAGAATATGGAATTTTCCAATGGGCAGGCGTTTTCCATCGGGCTGGACACGCTGATTACCGACGAACTGCGGCGCGAAGGCTATGCCCGCGACATCGTCCGCCACATCCAGCAGTTGCGCAAGGACAGCGGCCTGGAAATCCAGGACCACATTGCCATCGGCTGGGAATCCGACAGCCCCGACATCATCGCCGCCATCGCCGAGCACGGCGGCTATATCGCCCGCGAAACGCTGGGCAAGCAGCTCAGCCGCGGCGTCAACGGTGAGGTCCGGGAAGTCACTCTCGGCAAATCCGCCGTATTGCGACTGACCATAACGAAAGCGTAACAGAATGGAAAAACCGGTCGATAAAGAACAGGAAATGGCACTGAAAAAAGCGGAGGAGATCCGCCATGAAATCTACCGCCAGATGACGCCCCAGCGCCGGCTGGAGATTTCCTTCGCCCTGGACCGCGAGGCCCGTGCTATCAAGGCCGCCGGCCTGCGGATGCAGCATCCCGACTGGACCGAAGAACAAATCGCCGCCGCCGTAAAAGAGATATTTTTCTATGCAAGAAGCTGAATTGATCCATGCCTTCGTGGAACCGCTCAACCGCAGCGGCCTGATCTATATGGTCACCGGCTCCATTGCCGTAATTGCCATGAGCGAACCCCGGCTTACTCATGATGTGGATATCGTCATCCGTCTCGGACCGGCCGATTGCGCCAGGCTGCCCTTGATTTTTACTCCAGACCTGTATTATTGCCCGCCCCTGGAAAACATCCGCCTGGAAACCGCCCGGGAAACCCGCGGGCATTTCAACCTGATTCATATGCCCACCGGCGGCAAGGCGGACCTGTATCCCATCGGCAAAGACCCTCTGCATCTGTGGGCGGTGTCCAAACGAAAGAAGGTAGATTTTCACGGTATTCCTGTGTTTATTGCGCCGCCGGAATATGTCATCGTGCGCAAGCTGCAATATTTCCTCGAAGGCAGCAGCCAAAAACACTTAACCGATATCGCTAATATCCTGAAATTCACCACGGAAACCCTGGACCAGACGACTCTGCTGCAATGGATTGACAAACTCGGCCTGCATCAGGTCTGGCAGAAGATTGAAACCGACTAGCCACCCGTAAGGAACAGCATGACGGATACAGCAAATACATTACGACTGGGCATCCTGCTTTCCGGCGGCGGCCGAACCATGGTCAACATCGCCCATCAGATCCGCCTCCGCCAGCTCCCCGCCGAAATCGCCGTCGTCATCAGCAGCCGTGCCACCGTCGCCGGCGTCGATCGCGCCCGCGAGCTGGGTTTCGAGCCGCACATCGTCCGCACCAGGGACTTCCCCGACCTCTCCGACTTCAGCCGGCAGATTGTTACCCTCCTCGATGCCGCCGGGGTGGACCTGGTCCTCCAGTGCGGCTGGCTGTGCCTCTGGACTATCCCCCCCCACTACGAAAACAAGGTCATGAACATCCATCCCGCCCTCCTGCCGGCCTTCGGCGGCCAGGGCATGTGGGGCCACCATGTCCACGAAGCGGTCCTGGCCGTCGGCTGCAAAGTCAGCGGCTGCACCGTCCACTTCGTCACCAACGAATATGACTCCGGACCCATCATCATCCAGCGGACCTGTCCGGTCCTTAATGACGACAACCCCGATACACTAGCGGCGCGGGTCTTCGAACAGGAATGCCTGGCCTACCCCGAGGCCATCAAGCTCTTCGCCCAGCAGCGTCTCACAGTGAAAAATGGTAAAGTATGGATCAAGAGACCAAAAGATTAAAACCCGGATTCTGGCTTTTTCTGACCTGCTTCCTGT
>JAKQBU010000516.1 GCA_029573975.1 Planctomycetota bacterium | reverse complement strand
CAGGTCGCGGCGGAGCCGGTTGCGAAGATTTTTGCCCGGATTGACGGCCGCCTGCCGGAGCCGGCTACCTGGATTGACGGGCCGGGCGGGATCATCCCGAATCCCCAGCCGTGGGCGGACGTGGAAAAGCAGTATGGTTTTGTGACAGAGCTGGAGCATCTGGAGGCTTTGGTAATCGGTGCGGCCAGCCGGGAACGGTTCGGATACTGGCTCAATACGCTGCGGTACATGAAGGCAATGGCCAAAACCGGGTGTACGGCGGGGCAATTAAACCAGGTGATGGAGCAGATTCAGGGACAATCGGATCCGGCGGCGAAGCAGACGGCGGCCCGGCAGCGGGCGTTGCCCTTGCGGCTGGAGATGGTGCAGGGCTGGGCGGCGATGATGGGGTATCTGCTGGCAACGGTGACGAACGCCAGTGAATTGGGGACGATTATGAATGTGGAGGCCCGGTCGATGCCGGCGCTGATGTACCGGCACGATGCGGTACTGGAGGAACTGCTGGGGGAGCCGCTGCCGGCGGCAGCGAAACCGGGCAAAAATTATCAGGGGCCCGTGCGGATTATTGTGCCCACCCGCCGGACGTGCCTGGCCACGGGCGAGGATTTGGCATTGAAGGTCATGGTCTTGTCGCAGGCAAGGCTAGTGTCGGCGGCACTGCATTGGCGCCGGCTGGGCGAAGGACTGTGGCAAACCATGCCTTTGGCGCATGAGGCCCGCGGGGTCTATCGGGTCACTTTATCCGGTAAAGATATCCGAGACAAGGATTTTGAATATTACCTGTCGGCCGAAACGGAAGACGGAAACAAGGTCTGTTTTCCGGCCACAGCGCCGCAGATGAATCAAACGGTGGTAGTCATGCCAACAACGCAAGACGAGACATCCAAATAGTTTAACAGACCTGGTTTTTGATCACGGAAAGGAGCCTGTTATGATGAGAATCAATTCTGGATATTTGAGTATCCTGTTTTTCCTGTTTTCAGGTATTGGTGTTTTGTTGGCGGTGGAGCCGGGGGCGGAGGAGATGGCGGAGGGTAAGAGCTGGTTTGAGGGGTATCTGGGAGCGGAGGCCAAAAGTATTCCGTTTTCGTTTAGGTATGAGGGAAAAGTATCTTCGGAGATGCTGGCCGGCTGGAAACGGCAGGCGGAAGAGCGGGAATTGGCGGGCGGGCGGAGAGAGAGTACGGTGAGCTGGACGGAACCCAAGTCGGGGCTGGTGGTTCGCTGTGAGGCGATAGCGTATCCGGATTTGCCGGTGGTGGAGTGGGTGCTGTATTTCAAGAACGGCGGCAGCAGCGATACGGCGTTACTCGAGAAAATTCAGCCGCTGGATCTTGTGCTGCCGCCGGCGGCGGAAGGGGATTTTCTGCTGCATTACAACCGGGGCAGCGGGTGCGGGCCGAATGATTTTGAGCCGAAGGAAGTAGTATTGAGCAAAGGGGGGGAAGTGCGGCTTACCGCGGAGTCAGGCTTTTCCACCGGTAGTATTGCTATGCCGTATTTCAATATGGAGGGGGTGGGGGAAGGACGGATTGTCGCCCTGGGCTGGCCGGGCCAGTGGGCGGCGGGATTTACGCGGGCGGCGGAGGGTGGCCTGCATGTTTTTGGAGGGCAGGAGTTGACGCATTTTGTGCTGCGGCCGGGGGAAGAGGTGCGCACGCCGCAGGTGGTGATGCAATGGTACCGGGGGGACTGGATCCGGGGGCAGAATCTCTGGCGGCGATGGATGCGGGCGTACAATGAGCCGCGGCCGGGCGGGCAGGCCCTGAAGCCGGTCCTTTCGGCCTGTTGTGCGACGGTGCTGGGTTTTACCGGGATGACGGAAGAGAAACAATATGAATATTTGGATCGGTATCTGGAGGAAAAGATGCCGTTGGACCGCTGGTGGATCGATGCAGGGTGGTTTCCGGTACCGGAAGGGGCGCCGTGGTGGAACTATGGGACCTGGACGCCCGATCCGGTGCGTTTTCCCAATGGGTTGAAACCAGTTATGGATTATGCGCATGCGAAAGGTTTGCAGACGGTGCTGTGGTTTTGTACCGAAACGGTGCGGCCGGGAACCTGGCTGGAGCAGAATCACCCGCAATGGCTGATCCCGCAACTGGAATACGGCCAGCGTTCGCTTTTGAATCTGGCGAATCCGGAGGCGCATCAATGGGCGGTGGAGCATATCAATCGCTGTATCGATGGATACGGCGTGGATGTGTATCGCCATGACAACGAAATCGGGGCGTTGCCGCTGTGGCGGAGCCAGGACAAAGAGGACCGGCAGGGGATGACCGAGATTCAGTATGTGACGAATTTCCTGTCGCTGTATGATGAGATATTGCGGCGGCATCCAAAGATGCTGATCGACAACTGCTGTGCGGGCGGGCGGCGGAATGATGTGGCGACGCTGCGGCGGTCGGTGCCGCTGTGGCGGAGCGATGTTTGGGGAGCACCAACGCCGATGCAGTCAATGACCTACGGGCTGGCGATGTGGATTCCCTATTTCGGGCATATGACCGGGTATTTTGATCCTTATTCGTTCTGCAGTAATATGTACCCCAGCGGCGTGATGGATTTTGATGTACTCAATCGAAACCAGAATTATGATTTGCTCCGAAAGCTGCTGGGCCAGTGGCGGAATCTGGCGGATAATCTGCTGGGGGATTATTATCCGCTGACGCCCTACAGCCTGGAAGAGACGGTGTGGATGGCCTGGCAGTTTGACCGGCCGGAGGCGGGGGAAGGGATGGTGCAGGTGTTCCGGCGGCCGGGGAGCGATGTGTTCGGTCGGACTATTCGATTGCAAGGCTTGAACCCGGAGGCCACCTATACATTAAAAAATATTGACCGCGACGATTCCTGGACGGCCAGCGGGAAGGAGCTGATGGAGAAGGGAATCCATCTAGTGATCGAGCAGCAGCCGGCGGCGATTCTCATTACGTATAAAACCTTGTAATGCCATTTTCAGGGAAAGGAACGGATATGCAGCGGCGAGAGTTTATGAAGACGGTAGCGATGGGGACTGGCGCGATATTGCTGGATGGATTTGGTTCTGGTCAAACACTGGCAAAAGGGACAGTATTTCCGGGGATCCGAAAAATTATCAAACCGCTGGCGATTGCCATGTGGGATTTCAGTTGGCTGCTGCGCCATCATCCGGCGGGGGAATTTGAGGATTGGGACCGGGTGCTGGACGGCCTGGCGGAGCGGGGGTATAACGCGATACGAATGGACGCCTTTCCGCACCTGGTGGCAGCCGCCCCCGACGGGAAGGTGACGGAGGAATATTATTATCCCAAAGGCGACTGGGTACCGGCCATGTGGGGCAATACCTATACCATGTATGCCCGGCCGCGGGAGGGGCTGCTGGAGTTTCTGCCGAAGTGCCGGGCGCGGAATATCCGGGTGGGCCTAGCCACCTGGTTTATGGCCTATGCCGATCAGATTCAGGGATTAGATGGTTTTGTAAGGGTGTGGGATGAAACGTTAGCGTTCTTACAACAACATGATTTGCTGGATAATACTTTGTATGTAGATGTGTTGAATGAATATCCATTTTTTCATGGTTTCAACTGGCTGAAACAGAAAATCAATGAGGTGAAAGATTCCAAGGCAGAAGAAGTTCTCCCGGCCGGTGAAGATAAAAGTGGCGCCAATCAATGGCAGGCGGTGACCGCAAAATACAATGAAGTCCAGCGGAGCTATTACAAACATTTTATTACGGCCGCATTGCAGAAGCTTTCGGCGAAGTGGCCCGGTCTGGATTTTTTTGCCTCGCAGACGTACAATTTTGAAGCTCCCTGGCAGGATATGGATTATTCGCAGTATGCCGCGATGGATATCCATTACTGGTTTATGATGCATGAGAAACTGAACGGCGGGACCGGCTACTGGGAGAATATTCATAATATAGGCAGTTGTCCCAATGATTTAGGTTTTGCTCAGGTCCAGAAAAAAGTTCAGGAAAACTGGAATGGAAATAAAACGGAATTAGTCGAATGGATGGAAAACAATATTCGAGAGATAGCAGAGATCGGCAAAAAATGGAATATCCCCTACGGCAATACCGAAGGCTGGGGCCCGATCAACTGGATGGATCATCCCGCGCTGAGCTGGGACCTGGTAAAGGAGGCCGGTGAAATTTGCGCCCGGCTGGGAGCCAAATACGGCTATATGTTTAACTGCTCGTCAAATTTTACCCACCCGCAGTTTCCGCGCTTGTGGAACGATGTGAAGTGGCATCAGAAAGTAACGTCTATCATTCGAGGTGAAAAATGACAAAGATTATGAACAGTATGCTTATGGGTGCGGGGTTGTGTCTGGTGATCGGTTGTGGTTTCTTCGGCATTCGGGCGGGCGGGGCGAATGCGGTGTTTGGCGCGGAGTATCATGTTTCCGTGAATGGGGACGATGCCAACGGTGGTTCGGCGGACCGGCCGCTGCGGACCATCTCCGCGGCGGCGCAACTGGCCCAGCCGGGGGATACGATCACTGTCCATGAAGGGACCTACCGGGAGCGCATCAATCCGCCGCGCGGCGGCTCGTCCGATGCCCAGCGGATTGTTTACCAGGCCGCCCCCGGCGAGCAGGTATATCTCAAAGGTTCCGAAGTCATCAAGGGCTGGCAGAAACTGCAGAACGATACCTGGACCGTCACCATTCCCAACCGCCTCTTCGGCGATTTCAATCCCTTCAACGACCTGATTCACGGCGACTGGTTCGATCCGATGGGCCGCTCCCATCATACCGGTGCGGTATATCTGAACGGCCACTGGCTGATCGAGGCCGCGAAGCGGGAGGATGTACTGGCACCCGTCGGCACGGCATTCTCGATGTATGCCCCCGGAAACAATCAATACCTGCTCAACGTGGCCTGGCTCCAGCCGCAGGCTGATTCGCAGGAGACGGTACGGATTCCCGCCGCCGCTTTTGCCGCTCATCAAGGGATCCAGACCGCCCCCTGTTCCGAAGGCGGTGAGTGCATCGGCTTTATCGAACCGGGCGAGTGGGTTCGCTACGAAAATGTGGATTTTGGCCGGCAGACCACCCAGATCAGCCTCCGTGCGGCTTCGGCCACCAGCGGCGGGATCATCGAAATTCGCCTGGACGCCCCGGACGGCGAACTGCTGGGCCGTTGTCCGGTCCCGTTTACCGGCGGCTGGCAGGCGTGGTTTACCTTCAGCGCCGCGATCCAGCCCCTCAGCGGCACCAAAACCATCTGCCTGTTATTCCAAAGTTCGCACCGGCAAAACGAATCCTATGTCCAGCTATGGTTTGCCCAGGTGGACACCTCGAATACCACCCTTTGGGCCCAGTTCAAGGATGTCAATCCCAATGAGGCTGAGGTGGAAGTGAACGTGCGCCGCACCGTGTTCTATCCGGAAAAAACGGGCATCAACTATCTCACTGTCCGCGGCTTTACCATGCGGCACGCGGCGACGCCCTGGGCACCGCCCACTGCCGAGCAGATCGGCCTGATTGGGACGAACTGGAGCAAAGGCTGGATCATAGAAAACAACGACATCGCCTACTCCGTCTGCACCGGCATCACCCTCGGTAAGCATGGGGACCAGTTCGACAATACCTCGCAGAACTCGGCGGAAGGCTACGTCAAAACCATTGAGCGGGCCTTGGAAAAAGGCTGGTCCAGGGAAAATATCGGTCATCACCTCGTCCGCAACAATCACATTTCCCACTGCGAGCAGGCCGGCCTGGTAGGCAGCATGGGGGCGGTCTTCAGCACCATCACCGGCAACGACATCCACGATATCCATGTCCGCCAGTTGTTCACCGGCGCCGAGATGGCCGGCATCAAGATCCACGGGGCCATTGACACCGTCATCAGCCATAACCACATCTACCGTACCGGCCGGGGCATCTGGCTGGACTGGATGGCGCAGGGGGCACGCGTCACCGGCAATCTGCTGCACGATACCGCCCCGGCGGGCGATTTGTTTGTGGAAGTCAACCACGGACCGCTGCTGGTGGATAACAACCTGTTCTTGTCGCCCACCAGCCTGGAAGTCAATTCCCAGGGCGGCTCGTATGTGCACAACCTGATAACCGGTAGTGTCTATGTCATCCATACCGAAGGCCGCCAGACTCCGTACCACCCGGCCCACTCCACCGAAGTTGCCGGCCTGGCCGATAATCCCAGCGGCGACGAACGCTATTATAACAACATCTTCGTTAACGGCGGCCCCTCTGCCTACGATCCGGCCACTCTGCCCGTCTTCATGGCCGGCAACGTCTTCCTCCACGGCGCCCAGCCGTCCAAACATGAGCCGGAACCGCTGGTCCTGCCGCAGGTGAACCCGGCCGTCCAACTGCTGGAAAAACCCGACGGCCTGTATCTCGCTATCACCCTGGATACGGCCTGGTCCCAGCCGCCGCGTCAGGTGGTCACGACGGAACGGCTCGGCAAGGCCAAAATCCCCGATCTCCCCTATGAACAGCCCGACGGCTCCCCGTACCGACTGGACACCGATTATTTCGGCAATCAACGCAACGCCGCCAATCCTTTCCCGGGACCCTTCGAATGGTCCGCCGTTAGCCGGCAGGAATTGAAACTCTGGCCGCTGCCCACAGTGCCATAAAACCCCAAATCCGTATTTTTCCTACTGACAACCGGTGCCGAATCCGGTAAATTATTTCTGTTCAATATTTCATTTTGGCGGAACCGTCAAAAGTCGAT
>JAKQBU010000509.1 GCA_029573975.1 Planctomycetota bacterium | reverse complement strand
AAACCGCTGATTTACTATCCCTGTGAAATTCCGGTAAAATATGTGCTGGAGCTGCCGGCCGGAACCGCCCAGCGGCTGGGAATAAAGGCAGGGCAAAAAATCGTCCTTACTTCCCGTATTACCAATGCTTTACCCGATCCGGATAATTCATGACTATCCGGCTGGATAACCGCGTCAGCGAGAATTCCTAGTAAAATGGTTGACTTTCCTTTTGCCGAATTCTAGTATTTAACATAAAGATTGAAATAACAGGGTGATAGGGAAACCTGGATTTCCCTGTGGATAGAAAAAGGAAACGAATCATGAGCCTTGGCCAAATCGCAATCCACATGCTTCAGGCAGCCTGGCAGATCCTGCTGGAGCTGGCACCCTGGCTGTTGGTGGGGCTGCTGATTGCTGGTATTCTGCATGTTTTTCTGCCGGCGGGTTTCATCCACCGGCATTTGGGCGGGAGAAAATTCATCAATGTCTTCAAGGCGGTCGGCATGGGCTTGCCAATGCCCCTATGTTCCTGCGGGGTGATTCCAGCCGCTATCGGTCTGAAAAAGGACGGTGCTTCCAACGGCGCGGCTATCGGATTTCTGATCAGCACCCCCCAGACCGGCGTGGACTGCGTGCTGGTGACAGCCGCCTTTTTAGGCTGGCCTTTTGCCATTTTTACGGTTTTCAGCACCCTGTTCAGTGGCCTCTTCGGCGGTCTGCTGGTCAATCTTTTTGACGCCGGCGTTACTCCCGCCGCGGCCCCTGTTTTGAAGAATAATTCCTGCTGTACCCAGCACGAAAAACGATCCTGGAAAACCATTTTCCAATTTGGCTTTATCGAACTGCTGCGGGATTTCTATAAATGGTTAATCGTCGGGATTCTGGTCTCGGCCCTGATTACCGTTTTTATCCCCCAAAACCGCCTGCAGGAGATACCCCTCACACAGGGCCTTTCGGGAATGTTCCTGATGCTGGCCATATCTCTGCCTTTGTATATTTGCACCACGGCCTCTATTCCGCTGGCGGCGGCCCTGGTCACCGCCGGTATGACGCCAGGTTCCGCCCTGGTCCTGCTGATGGCCGGCCCCACCACCAATGTGGCCACCATGGGCGCCATTTATCACAGCTTTGGCAAAAAAGTCCTTGGTATCTACCTGGTCACCGTGGCGGGCCTGAGTATCGCATTGGGACTACTTTTTGACAAACTCCCGATCAGCGCCCATCAGGCCCCGCTGCACACCCACCATCAAACGGATATTCTCTCCCTTGCTGCCACACTCATTCTGCTTGCGCTGCTGGCCGGTCTCTCTTTTGTGGACCTGCGCCGCAAATTCCACAAGAAACCCGAATCCTGCTGCTGCCATCCTCACTCCTGAGATATTTGATTTCCCTCGGCCTGGATCATCATCAGTTCTTTAATCTGATCCGCTATCTCACGGAGATGAACGAAACCGTCCTCCAGCTCGCGGCAGGGAATGGCTCCCAGCCATACCGACGTTAGCAGTTCCGCACAAATTTCCGCTTCCAGTTCCGTTCGCACCATTCCGGCGGATTGCCCCTCGAGCAATAATTCTTTCCAATAATCCCTCAGCCACCGAACCAGTTCCAAAACCTCTTTAGCCAACTCCCCTTCCCCCTGGTGCGATTCCTGAATCAGCCGGGCAAGCAGCAGGCCATTATACCACTGGCCAGACTCGTTCAGTTCCACAAACCGGTCCAGCACCGCTCCGATCCGCTGACCCGCCGGAACCTGACCGGCTGCCTGAATGACCTGCTCATACTCCGCCCGCATCCTGGCCACCACGGCCAGGGCAAAATCCTCCTTGCTCTTGAAATAATGGTAAAATGCGCCCTTGCTCAGCGCCACCGCCTCCAGAATCTCTTTCATGCTGGTATGATAATACCCATGCAGCGCAAAGAGCCGCGCCCCCGCTCGCAAAATATCATCCCGTGTCTGTTGACCGCGTCCGCCTGTCATGATTTAGTTCCTACAATGAACTAGTACCCTAGCCCCTTTATCTCCTCCTGTCAAGAACTGAAAACAAAAAACCCACCTGTCAGAGGTGGGTCGGGATTGGATACGTCAGCCATGCTAACGGAAATTCCTGCGGTTGTTGCTATTTATTCTTCATCCTCTCCTGTAGGTAA
>JAKQBU010000506.1 GCA_029573975.1 Planctomycetota bacterium | reverse complement strand
TTTTCTCTTTCCTCCCTCGCCCAAAGCGAGGCTGGAAAATGCGGGGTTTGGGGCAGCGCCCCAAGATCCTTCACCCGCGATCATCCGGAACGATTCATTTCCGGCCTGGGGTACCTGGTCTCACCTGATGGCTTCACACTTCTATCCGAGTTTCTTCGGTCCATTGGATTCCTTCCGAAGTCCCATTCAATCGTTGCGATACGGCTCAATCTTCGTGTCAAGTTTTTCGCCCATTTCACGAAACGAGGTTCCGCATCGATTTCCATCAAGCAAAGTTCAGGTCCTTATTTCGGTAATATTTTTTTCCGTATTACTCCGCTTTTCCATTCGCCACCGGTAATGCCGGCATCTGCCAGGCCGTCCCGTCCCGCAGCATCGCCCACATTCGCACCAGCAGCCGACGGGCCACCCCCACAATCGCGATCTTCTTCCGCGTCTTACTGCCCCGCCAAAGTTGTTCATACATCCGTTCCACCCACGGATTCCACAGCTTCGCCAGCCACGATACCTCCACCAGCAGGCTGCGTACCAGATTATTCCCATCCTTACTAATCCGACCCTGCCGGTCCATCGTCCCCGACTGATACTGCCGCGGCGTCAAACCAAAATAACAGCCCACCTGCTTACCATTGCCAAACCGGTGCGGATCATCAATATACGCCGCCACCGCCTCCGCCAGCCGCGGACCCACCCCCGGAATCGTTTGCAGCAACTGTACTTGTTTATCCTGCGCGTTCAGCGCGTCTAACTTCTCCTCCACTGCCGCTAACGCCTCCGTCACCGTCTCCAGCAGCGACAACTCCATCGTCAACTCACCCCGCCAAAGCTCCTGGACCCCGGCCTGCCCCAACGGCCGTGACCAGGATCGCAACTGAAGCAGAGCCGCCTTCGACCAGCCCTTCTTCCCCAGCGGCAGCGATAACGATTGCCGCTCCAGCAGTGAACGGATACTGTTCTTGATCTGCGTCACCCGCTCCGCGAGACTCTTGCGATAATTGATTAACGCTCGTTTCTCCCGCACCGCCGCCTCCGGGATATACACCTGCGGCAACTCACTCATCGCCTCCAGCCGGGCCAGTTTTAATGCATCCTTCCGGTCCGTCTTCCGCTTGATCATTCGTTTCCGCCACCGCTCGTCGTTGGTATTGGCCACCTTAATACGGATCCCCAGCCCCCGCACCAGGTCATACACCCACCCGATCAGCCCGCAAACCTCCACCACCACCACGTCCGGCTGGTGCTCCACCAACAGATCGTGCAGAGCCTGCGGCTTGGTCTCGATCGTCACAAATTCATGCTTACCCGAGGGTGCCTGATAATTACAAACGACACTCTTGAATTTTCCCAGATCAATTGCCATAATACGTTTCATAGCCAGAATCTCCTTGCATAAAGGTAAATTTTGAGCGATCCCAGTGATCAGCTCGTGGTAAATTATGTGTACCATAACACATAACCATCCTCCAGGGAGTTCTGGCTTTCATAATTATCTTCGTGGTGAAAATTCTCTTCCCTCCCTATTCGCGTGCATTTGCGATTAAAAGTATCATAACTATTTATATATTAAATATTTATCTGTGTTCATCTGCGGATAATTTTCTTCTTTTTCCTTACCAACTTAGCCTCCCCAGCTTCCATCGAAAGCGTCAATTACACCGCAGGCCGTGCTTGCTTGACCGGCTCCTATTTCTTGGTAAAGGTGCGAATCATCGAATACAGAAAAAGAGAAAGAATCGCCGTCCAGCTCACGATCAGAAAAATCCAGCCTTGCGTACTCATACCGCCTCACCTGCCTTTTGTTTTTTCCGCCTCCAGGCGATTTTTACCAGGACTGCCAGCACCAGAAATACCGCCAATAGGAGTATCCGGGTGCCGGTGATATACGAGGCATTCGGATCATGGGACACTTTTTGAACCGAGGCCAGTTTTTCCCACACCCAGGAACCGAGAATAAAAAGCAGAAACACCGGCGTGATATATTTGATAATATAACGGTAAATCCGCGGTATCGTGATGTCGCTGGCCACATGCAGTTCGGTCCAGGCCTTTTCCATGCCGAACACCCACGCAAACAGAATCGTCTCCACCGTGGCAAAGACCACCAGGCAGAACGTCCCGCCCCAGAAATCCAGCTCATCCACCACCCCCTTGCCCAGCAGAAACACCGGCCCCTGGCATAGAATGAAAACCGCAACCGCAAAAATCAGCGAGGCCCGCTTCTTGGAAAGTCGGAATTCATCCTCCAGAAAAGCCACCGCCGGCTGGGCCAGCGAGATACTCGACGTAACCCCCGCCAGGAACAGCAGCATAAACCATAGAAATCCAAAAAGATTGCCGCCGGGAATCTGCTGCATCACCAGCGGCATGGTCACAAAACTTAAGTTGAACGCCCCGCCCTCCACCACCTGCCGGGTGCCGGCCGGCCCGAAAAAGGCAAAGGCCGCCGGGATGATAATACTGCCGCCCAGAATCACCTCCGTCACCTCATTGGCGGAGGCCGCCGTCAATCCCGACAGCGCCACATCGTCGTTTTTCGTCAGGTAGCTGGCATACGTCAGAATCACCCCGATCCCGCAGCTCAGCGTGAAAAAAATCTGCCCCGTCGCCGCCAGCCACACCTCCGGATTCTTCAGCGCCGACCACTCCGGATTCCACAGAAAGCCCAGACCGTTATTCACATTATACTCGGGCTTGGCCGCATCGGGCGTGCCCAGGCACAGAACCCGTACCATCAGCACCACCGCAAACAAAAACAGCACCGGCAGCGAATACTTGCAGACCTTCTCAATCCCTTTCCGGATGCCGAAACAGATAATCACTACATTCAGCAGAAAGGTAATTGCAAAAAAACCATACGCCGGACCGATACTCTGGAAAAATTCGTTTTTGACCAGCCCCTGATACCCCTGCAAAAACGCCTGCATGCTGGTTTCACTGGTGCAGGAATTATAGCTGCCAAGCAGGGCAAAAAAACTGTAACCCAAAAGCCAGGACTCAATATAAATGTAATAGATGAAGATAATCAGCGGCCCGAAAATCCCGATGATCCCGAAATACTTCACAAACCGGTTTTTATTGCCCAGCGTATGAAACATGCCCGGTGCCGTACTGTGCCCCAGCCCGCCGCCGAACCGCCCGATCGTCCACTCGATCCACATCAGGGGCAGCCCCAGCAGGAAAAACGCCACAAAATACGGAATCAGAAAGGCCCCCCCGCCGTTTTTGGCCGCCTGCACCGGAAACCGCAAAAAATTCCCCAGCCCCACCGCACTGCCGGCCACCGCCAGGATCACCCCCAGATTGCTGCCCCATTTCTCACGAGCCATACGTGCCTGCACTTCCTCAGCTGGGATTTTTCGTTTTTAGATCTACACATCCAAATGTCCGCCGGATTGTACCTGTTCCTCCCCAACCTTGCAACATTTCCTTCCTTCCCTCCTCCTGGTCTCACCCCGTGCTTAATCTAGCGATAATATGATTATTTGACGGTACCGCCAAAAATCGATATTGACATACAAAAACGGCTCTGGCTCCCCAATAACAAGGGGTCGAAGAACTTTTGACGCTGGCGTCTTATTTCATTGCTATTTTTCCACATTTTTACTATGTTTTCCTCGTGTTTTATCATGTTTTGCATGACTTTGTTCCAGGTTTAACACCTGCTTGACATTTTTCCTAATCCCTTTAGCAAGGAGACTTTATGGCTGATTTAATCGCACCCGGAAACTACCGCTCGTTATTGCCTCTCCGCGAAACCGAACGGGCCATCAAGGCCATCAAAGACTTCTTCCAAACCCATTTGGGACAAGCATTAAACCTCCAGCGGGTCTCCGCCCCCCTCTTCGTCCGCAAAGGCTCCGGCATCAACGACGACCTAAATGGCGTCGAGAGAAAGGTTTGCTTTCAAATCAAGGCCGACCACAACGCCGAGGCCGAGGTAGTCTTCTCCCTGGCCAAATGGAAACGTATGGTCTTGGCTGACTATGGTTTCCAACCGGGCGAGGGCCTCTATACCGACATGAACGCCATCCGCGGCGATGAAGATGATCTCGACAACCTCCACTCCATCTATGTTGACCAGTGGGACTGGGAACGGGTCATGAACCACGACGAACGTAACCTCAGCTTTCTCAAAGAGATAGTGGATACAATTTATGCCGTCCTGCGTCAAACCGAGGCCTTTACCTGCGAAAAATATCCCCAAATCACCCCCATCCTGCCCGAAAAAATCGCCTTTGTCCATTCCGAAGACCTCGCCCGCCGCTACCCAAACCTCTCGCCACGCCAACGAGAAACCGAAATCACCCGCGAATTAGGTGCAGTCTTCGTCATCGGCATCGGCGGCGAGCTACCTACCGGCGAGATTCACGACGGCCGTGCGCCTGATTATGACGACTGGACCAGCCCCACCATCAATGGCAACAAAGGCCTCAACGGCGATATCCTGTTATGGTACCCGCTCTTACAGCGTTCCTTCGAAATCAGCTCCATGGGCATCCGCGTGGATCCCCCGACCATGCTCAAGCAGCTTGAAATCCGTGAATCACTGCACCGCAAGGATTTTCAATGGCACAAACGGCTTCTCAACGGTGAATTTCCCCAGACCGTAGGCGGCGGCATCGGCCAGTCCCGTTTATGTATGTTTTTCCTGCGAAAATGGCATATCGGCGAAGTACATGCCAGCATCTGGCCGGATGCTACACGTAATCTTTGCGAACAGGCAGGGATTAAATTATTATAATTAACGATTACGAGGGAGAATCCCAAATCATAATTAAAAACTTGACAAAGAGACGTAGATATGGCACTCTAATAGGAGTGTTATAGGAGTGTTAATATGTCCGATAATAATACTAGAAGTCGAGATAAAGTTACACTAAAGATTCCCCGACCATTATATGAGAAGATAGCGCAGGTTATCCGGGGGGCGGGATATAATTCGGTCACGGATTTTGTGGTGTATGTGCTGCGGGATCTGGTTGCCAGTCATGGAGTTACCAGCAGCAATGGTGCCGGCCGGGAGGCAGAGGACTTGATGCGGGTGAAGCGGCGGCTGGAGGCACTGGGGTATCTGGACAGTCAGGCGAATCAGGATTCGATTCAAGGATTAAAACATGAATAAAGGAAAAACGATGGTACGAGAAATTCTTTGCGGACTGATGGTTATAGCGGTGGTGTTTGCCGGGACCGGTATCTATGGACAGCCGGTGGTACAGGCGGATGCGAAAGCGGAAGAACTGCTGAAGCAATTTTCGAAAAATCTGGCTGGCAGCAGTTCTTTTCGTTTCACGGTGCGGGCCTCCACACTGCAAAAGGAAGAACAGCTTATTCAAGAGAAAAAGGATGTATATGAAATTGCCATGCAGCGGCCCAATATGGTGAGCATGGTGCATAAGCAGGGACTTTTTGGCCCTACGGTGGTTAGCAACGGGACGGAACTGGTAACGTTTCTGCCCACCTCCAATCAATATCAGTCGGAAAGTGCGCCGGCGGATTTTGTTGCGATATTCGAACAGGGGCAGGCAGGTATGCTCTTATCACAGACCGTTCCGCTGGTGGATGCGTTTTTGGCGGTAGACCCTTATGCGGGGATTGTGAAAGATGTCCGCACCATCACCTATGAAGGGATGGACGAGCGGGAAGGGAGTTCCTGTCATCTGATCAAATTTGTTCAGGAGGATATGGACTGGAAGCTGTGGCTGGAGGAGAAAAGCCCGGTGGTGATGCGGCGGATTGAAGCGGATATCAGCAGGCAAATCTTACAGGCGATGCCGGACAAGGCCGATTCGCTGCGATATGAATTTGCCTGGGATTTTTCGGGCTGGGAATTCGATGGCAAAGAGACGGAGAAGTATTTTCAGTTTACACCGCCGGCGGGTGCGAAGAAGGTGAAGGAATTTACCAATCCGAGCGGGGAGCAGAAACACCGGATGGTGGGCGAGACAGCGCCGAATTTCAAACTGACGAATCTGGAGAATCAGGAAGTGGAGCTGGCCAGTCATCTCGGTAAGGATGTGGTAATCCTGGATTTCTGGTCGATCCGCTGCGGCCCGTGCCGGACGACGCTGCCGATCCTGGCGGAGGTTACGCAGGGGTATAAGGACAAATCCGTCGTGTTCTATGCCATTAACACCGAAGACCAGGCGGGGAGTATCAAGGATTTTCTGCGGGCACAGAATCTGTCCCTGAATGTTCTGTTAGAGCGGAACGGAGAGGTATCAAGACTATACGGACTGGAATATCTGCCGCAGACGGTGCTTATTGACAAAAAAGGGATCATCCAGAATATTCATATCGGGGCGCTTCCGAATCTGAAGGAAGTCCTGACAGAAGAGATTGAAGCGCTGCGGGAAGGCCGGAATCTGGTTGCCAGGGCGGATCTGGCCGCAACGGAATTGGTTTTTTCTCCGGCGGAGCTGTCCGCCGGACAGCCAATCGCCTTTACCTGCACAATCCAGAATAAGGGGACGGAAGATTTTGCAGGGCCTTATCACGTGGTGCTGCTGGTGAATAACAAGCAGGTATTTGGGGGGATGAAGGATGTTAAACTGGCACCGGCGGAGAAGACGTCCTTTTCCCCCGCCCCGGGCGAATGGAACCTGCAGGTGGCGGCCGAGGGCAGTTTCCCCTATAAGCTGCTGGTGATAGCGGGTAACGATTTTGTTGAGCAGAATCCGAAGGATAATATGCTGGAAGGGATTTTGAAGGTGAATCCGGCGAAGGCGGAAAAGCCGTAAGTCGGCCCTCCTTGGCGAATGTACATCCCTATGAAACGACATCATCCAAAGTTTGTAATATTGAGTATTGACGGCGTCCCGTTGGGTCTGGCGCGGAAGCTGGCGGCGCGCGGGGATATGCCGAATCTGGCGCGGCTGGCGGAGCGGTCGCCGCTGCGGCAGATGCGGTCGGTGCATCCGACGGTTTCGTGCGTGGCCTGGGCCACTTACATGACGGGGAAGAATCCGGGCAAGCATGGGATTTATGGATTTATCGACCGGCGGGCGGACAGTTACAATCTGACGTTCCCCAACGCGGCGGCGATGCAGGCGGAGAACCTTTGGGAAATTCTTTCGCGGGCCGGTAAAAAGGTATTCGGGATGAATGTGCCGACCAGTTATCCGCCGCGACGGGTGAACGGGATTTTAATCGGGTGTTTTCTGGCCCCTTCGCTGGATAAAGTTGCTTACCCGGCAGAGGTGTCGAATTATCTTCGTTCCATCGATTATCAGATTGATAGCGACGCGGCCCTGGCGCGGCAGGACAAGCGGGCCATGCTGGGGAATCTGGACAAAGTGCTGGAAAAACGTTCAGAGGCGATGTTTCATTTTCTGGAGAAGGAGAGCTGGGATTTCTTTCACACCCATATTATGGGCAGCGACCGGATCAATCATTTTCTCTGGGGGAAGATGGAAGAGGCAGATCCGGAGTTTGCCCCGGCGTTCTATGCCTATTACCGGCAGATTGACGAGGTAATCGGCAAGCTGATCGAACGGATCCCGGAGGATACCCCGCTGCTGATCTTCAGCGATCACGGCTTCTGCCGGATTAATCAGGAGGTGCAATTGTCGCGGTATCTGGTGGAGCGGGGCTGGACGGCGGCGGCAGAAAAGGTCCAGCATCCGCTCTCGATTGATCCGGCCCGAACCCGGGCCTATTGCCTCATACCGGGACGAATCTATGTGAACGTGCAGGGACGGGAACCGGGCGGGATCGTGCCGGCGGAAGAATATCAGGTGGTACGGGAGGCACTGAAGAAGGATTTACTGGCATTGGAAACTCCAGCCGGCGATAAGGTAATCAAAAAAGTAATACCGCGGGAAGAGGTGTACTGGCCGGACGGCCGTTTCGGCCCCCAGCCGTTCACGCCGGAAGAAGCGGCGCACCATCCGGGGACCTTCGGCCGGGCGGCGGATTTGCTTGCGATTCCGTATGATGGATATGATTTGAAGCTGGGCCTGGCCGGCACCGCTCTATTTCAGAAAACGGAACTGGAGGGGATGCACACGTACGATGATGCGTTTATGCTGGCGCGGGGGGTGGAACTGCCTGGGGCAAATCTGGAGATTCTGCAACTGGCCCGGGCCATATTGAAACGTATGGGCCTGAAGACACCGGCGGACCTGGATGGGGCTGTTTCGGCGGTTACGCCGGCAATGGAATAATACTATCAGGAGTATGATGAATGGATAGACTGGACCAACTGGAAAGCCAAAGCATATATATTATCCGCGAGGCGTATTACCACTACAAGAAGCTGGCGCTGCTGTGGTCGATTGGCAAGGATTCGACCACGCTGGTGTGGCTGTGCCGCAAGGCATTCTTCGGCAAGATTCCCTTCCCGGCCCTGCACATCGACACCAGCTACAAGTTTCCGGAGATGTATGCCTTCCGGGATGAGTACAGCAAGAAATGGGGGATGGAACTGCTGGTCTCGCGCAATGAGGAGGCAATCGCCGCCGGGATGAGCTGCGGGAAAAAGCTGGAATGCTGCACGGCGCTGAAGACCGAGGGTCTGAAGCAGGCGATTGCCAAATACGGTTTTGAGGCGCTGCTGCTGGGGATCCGGCGGGACGAGCACGGCATCCGGGCCAAGGAACGGTACTTTTCGCCGCGGGATGAGCAGTTCAAGTGGAATTATCAGGACCAGCCGCCGGAGCTGTGGGACCAGTATAAAAATCAGGCGGAGGAACGGACCCATATCCGGGTCCATCCGCTGCTGCACTGGACCGAGCTGGATATCTGGCGGTATATCGGGCGGGAGCAAATCCCGATTACCCATTTGTATTTTTCGAAGGAAGGCAAACGCTATCGCAGCATCGGCTGCACGACCTGCTGCAGCCCGATTGTCTCCCAGGCCGGCAATGTGGAGGAAATTATCCGGGAGCTGGAAACGACCAACACCTCCGAACGGGCGGGCCGGGCCCAGGATAAGGAGGATACCTACACCATGCAAAAACTCCGCGCCTTAGGTTATATGTAATTTTATTAAGAGGCAATAGAAATGAATAACAAGATTGTCAAAAAAACCGTTCCTGTACGGATTTTTGAGAAAAATCGGTCACGGAATGGAATTCTTTTGAGCCTGCACGAGGGTTTTTGGTAAAATTATTGTTATCATAGGGCGAAATTTTTTTACTCACTCTGGAAAGGAGAAGTAAAAATGAAAGCAATTGTGACAGCGTTGATGGTTCTGTGTCTGTCGGTGGTTGAACTTTGTGCGGCCGACCTGCCTTCACCAATCGTGCCCAATGGCGTGGGGATGAACGTCCAATGGATAACAATAATTTCATCCGAGACCATGACCCAATTCATGGGCCTGGGCACCGGGTTGATTCGAACGCAGGGTTACTGGTGTAATGTCGAATATGGCGACCCAGGCAACTATTATTATGGTGTGGAAGGTTCCTGGGGTTACGATGCCTTGTACGGTCGAATCCATAATACCCCCGGACTTCGCAATTTGATAACCCTGGGTCTCCCCGCCCCGGCGATGTATGGCACTGACCATACATCAGAGACCTGGCAGAATGCGTATGCTGCTTTTGCCGGCAATTTCGCCGGACACTATTATTCTAAGGGTTACACCGGCAACATCTATGAAATCTGCAATGAGCCGCAAGGCGATGTCACCGGCATAGGTATCCCGAGCGTCTATGTTTCGCTGGTGCAGAAAGCCTATGCCGCCATCAAGGCGGCGGACCCCACTAGTACGGTTGTCGCCGGCTCAACCTGTAACATCAACGATTGGGTCATGCAAAACAGCGAAGGCTATTATTGGCTCGGACAGTGTGCCGCCCATGGCCTGTTGGACTATTGCGATGCCGTCAGTGTGCTTCCGTACAACGGTGCAGACAATCCCGAGATGTTTGTTAGTCGTT
>JAKQBU010000477.1 GCA_029573975.1 Planctomycetota bacterium | reverse complement strand
GAGGTCTCTCCCCAGCCGCATCCCAGCGGGCGGAAGGTGCTGAGCGTGGTGATTGAAACGGGGGAGAACCAGCCGGAATCGGCTGACTGGTGTGTAGTCCCGGCGGATTTCGACCCGGCAAAATTCAACAAAGAAGAAATTACCAAATTGATTCGGACGGCTGGGATTGTGGGGCAGGGCGGGGCGGCGTTTCCGGCGGCGGTGAAGCTGACGTGGAATCCCCAGCGGCCGGTGACGACCGTGATGATCAACGGCTGCGAATGTGAGCCGTATCTGACTAGCGATTATCGCCTGATGTTGGAGTCGTCGGGATCGATTGTGGCGGGCTTGCAATTGGCGATCCAGGCGGTGGGGGCCAGGCGCGGGATTATTGCGATTGAAGATAATAAGCCGGAAGCGATCAATGTAATCTTTAAAACGATACAAAATCTGCCAAATATCCAGTTGGCGGTATGCCGGACGAAGTACCCGCAGGGCGGGGAGCGGCAATTAATCAATGCCGTACTGGGCAAGGTGGTGCCGACCGGCGGGTTGCCGCTGGAAGTGCAGGTAGTGATGGTGAATGTGGGAACGGCCTCGTCGATCTACCGGGCCTGTTCTGCCGGCCAGCCGGTAACGGAGCGGATTGTCACCGTGACGGGGATGGGGATCCGGCGGCCGGGGAATTTCCGGGTGCCGGTGGGGATGATGCTGAAGGATCTGGTGGAATGGTGCGGCGGGCTGACGGAGGATGCGGCGAAGGTGCTGCTGGGCGGGCCGATGATGGGGCCGACGACACCTCATCTGGATGTTCCGGTTTTGAAAGGCACCAGCGGCATTACAGTGCTGACGAAAGCGGAGATTTCCCGAAAGAAGGAAGCGGCCTGTATCCGCTGCTGCCGGTGTGTGGATCATTGTCCGCTGAAGCTGGTACCGACGCAGATTGCCCACGCGGTCAAGGCCGGCGATCTGGAGATGGCCCAGCGGTATGATTTAATGGCCTGCGTCGAATGCGGCTGTTGTTCGTATGTTTGTCCCAGCCATATTCCGCTGGTGCAGTATTTGCGGTCCGGCAAGGCCAAGGTGCGAATGGCAGGGGGTGGGGCGGCCCGGAAAGGATAGAGGCGAGAATGGCAGAAGAAGAGAAACAAGAGCAGGAGCCGAAAAAAGTATTGTTGGTGACCTCCTCACCGCATTTGGCGGAACCTACCACCAGTCGGCGGGTGATGATCGAAGTTTTGCTTTGTATGGTCCCGGCCACGGCGTGGGCGATTTATAGTTTCGGCTGTTCGGCGGCCTATATTCTCCTGAGTTGTATCGTGGCGGCGGTGGGGACGGAATGGATATTTAACGCCTGCCGTAAAAAAGAACAGACCATTACGGATTGCAGTGTGCTGGTGACGGCGATGATATTGGGGCTGTCGCTGCCGCCTTCTTTTCCCTGGTGGGCGGCGGTGCTGGGAACGATCGTGGCGGTGGCGGTGGCAAAGATGATTTTCGGCGGATTGGGCAGTAATATCTTCAATCCGGCAATGGTGGGGCGGGCGTTTCTGATGGCCTGTTTCGGGACGATGATGACAACCTGGACGGCCCCCTATTTTCAGCAAACGATGGCAGCGGACGGATCAAAAGCCTGCTGCCAGTCATCCGCAGGTGGCGAATGTGCCTGTAAGGCGGCCGGGAAAGCGGGGTGCGGGGGTATAAAAGCGACGGCGATCACGCAGGCGACGCCGCTGGCGGTGGCGAAACAGGCGATCAAGGATTCGCACAATCCGGACAAACCAGTGAAACAGAAACAAAAGGCGGATACCGTCAATCAGATGTCAAGAGATATGTTTCTGGGGAAGAAGAGCGGGTCGCTGGGAGAGACATCGGCCCTGTTGTGGCTGGCGGGCGGTTTGTTTTTGCTGTTTCGCCGGACGATTACCTGGCATATTCCGGTGGCGGTGCTGGGATCCGCGGCGGCGATTTCTGCTTTAGCCTGGTGGATGAATCCGCAGGTGTATGCCGATCCGCTGGTGCATTTGTGCGGCGGTGGGCTGATGATGTGTGCGTTTTTCATTGCGACGGACCCGGTTACCTGCCCGCTGAGCAAATCAGGCCGGCTGGTCTTCGGAATTGGAGTAGGTTCTCTAATTATGCTGATCCGTTTGAAAGGCGGCTATCCGGAGGGTGTGATGTATGCGGTTTTACTGATGAACGCGATTACCCCGCTGCTGGATCGATGGCTGCGGCCGATCCCGCTGGGCGGAAGAGTGAAACGATAAAAACAAGGATGGATATATGATCCGAAAATTTATACGGCAATCCTGGTTTGCGTTAGCTGCCATGGCGATCTTTGGAATGTCGCTGGCGGCGGTGGACGGCCAGTTGAAGGAAAAGATTGAAGGCAATGCGCAGGACAAACTGAACAATCAGATGCGGCTGCTGCTGCCGGAGGCAAAAACGTTCAACAAGAAGAGCAGCCGGGATGCGCAGGGTGTGGAATATGTCTATTATGCCGGCAGTGATGCGGCCGGGCAGACGGTGGGATATGTGTTTGAAGCGCGCGGGAGCGGTTTTGCGGACGTGATTGTGCTGCTGGTGGCGGCGGATGCGTCGATGAGTACGCTGAAAGGGCTGGCCATTTTGCAGACGAATGAAACGCCGGGATTCGGGGATAAAATGAAGGAAGATGATTTCAAGGGGCAATTCCTGGATTGCCCCATTGGGGAAAAGCTGACGGTGGCCAAGACCGGCGACCGGACGGTGAAGGACCGGGAAATTGTGGCGATTTCAGGAGCGACCATCAGTTCCGAGGCGGTGGTGAAGGCGGTGAATGAGGCCATCGAACGGATGCGGGGTGTCGTTGGCAAGTAATCTTTCCAGTGGAAGTTGAAGCTATGGCAAACAATGCAGTACCAAAGAAACCGGCGGCAGGATTTTTTATTCGGGGATTGTGGGAGGAAAGCCCGGTATTCCGGCAGTTGATCGGGATGTGCCCGACGCTGGCGGTGACCGCCCAGCTAAAGCCGGCGATTACGATGGGTGCCTCGGTGATTTTCGTCCTGGTTTGCTCGAATGTGGTGGTGTCGCTGATGCGGAGGCTGGTGCAGGGTCACTTGCGGCTGCTGATGTTCACAATGACCATTGCGACGTTTGTAACCATTGCGGATTATCTGCTGAAGGCGTATTTACCGGAGATGAGCGAGAAGCTGGGGGCCTATGTACCGCTGATTATCGTGAATTGCCTCATTATCGGGCGGGCGGAGGCCTGTGCCAACCGGCAGGGCGTGTGGATCAGTTTCTGGGATGGCTGGGGGCAGGGAATCGGTTATACCATCGGGCTGGCGGCGATGGCGACCATCCGGGAACTGCTGGCGGACGGGGCAATCTGGGGCCATCCGGTAATGTGGAATGGCTTCGTAAACTGGAATGTGATGAAACTGCCGGCGGGTGCGTTTTTGACGCTGGGAATTCTGCTGGGCTTGAGCAATCATTTTTTGAGGAAGAAGTAAAAATTCGGTAGTTGATGCCGGAAACAAGGAACTCAAATGGATAAGCTGGTAGAACTGGTAATAGTATTTTTGTCCGTAGTGCTGGTGAATAACTTTGTATTCACCAAGTTTCTAGGGATCTGCCCGTATATCGGGGTATCGAGCCGGGTGGAGATGGCGTTCGGCATGGGGGCGGCGGTGACATTTGTCACGACGCTCAGCGGGGTGATGAGCTGGCTGGTCAATGTAAAGATATTGATTCCAATCGGTATGCCTTATTTGAAGTATATTGTATTTATCCTGGTGATTGCCTCGATGGTCCAATTGGTGGAGATGTACCTGCGGAAGTTTTTCCGTTCCTTGTATGATGCGTTTGGAATTTTTCTGCCGCTGATTACGACCAACTGCGTGGTGCTGGGCATCTGCCTGTTTCTGGATTTGTGGGGATATGGATTTCTGGAGTCGCTGGTAGCGAGTTTCGGTGCGGGGCTGGGCTTTACGATAGCGATTTGTATTATGGCCGGCATCCGGGAGAATCTAAAGTGGGCCGATATGCCCGACTGCCTCAAGGGAGCGCCGATTACCCTGATAACGGCCGGGATTTTAACCCTGGCGTTTATGGGATTTTCCGGGATGATAAAGTAAGGGTATAAAATGATGATCGCCGTAATGGAATTAAGTTCAGTAGGATTGGCGGGGCTGGTATTGCTGGGAGTTGGCCTGTTTCTGGTGTCTATTTTAAATATCGCCTTTGCCAAGCTCTATGTCAAGCCGGATGAAACGGTAGAGGCGATTCTGAATATTCTGCCGGGAGCCAATTGCGGCGGTTGTGGCATGGCCGGCTGCAGCGCGTATGCGGAAGCGGTGGCGAAGGATCATGGCCTGATGGGCAAATGCGGTCCCGGCGGGGAGGCGACGGTCCAGGCGATAGCCGCGATCCTGGGCATTGAGGCGGGGGCCTCCGCCCCGGTGCGGCCGATTGTCCATTGCTCGGCCCATAGCAATAACAAAATCAATCCGGCTGCCTATGAAGGGATCCCCAGTTGCGGGGAATCGCAAATCGTGGCGGGGGTACAGGGTTGTCCCTATGGCTGTCTGGGTTTTGGCGACTGCCAGGCGGCCTGTATGTTTGATGCGATTCATGTGGCCGATGGGCTGGCGACGGTGGATTATGCCAGGTGCGTGGGTTGCGGGGCCTGTGCCAAGGCCTGTCCACGACAGATCATCGAGATGGTGCCCTTTCAGGAGGATCCACTGCTGGTGATCGGCTGTTCCAGTCTGGATAAGGCCAAGGATGTGCGCGGC
>JAKQBU010000473.1 GCA_029573975.1 Planctomycetota bacterium | reverse complement strand
GCTGAAGCTGGACGGGAAAAAGGTGGAGATTCGCGCGGGGCAGATTCTGCCGCTGGCGGCCAGTGAGAATCTCAAGGTCATGTCCATCGGCTTTCTGCTGCAGAACCGGGACGATGCGCTGATCTGGCGCGGGCCGATGAAGATGGGGATCATCAAGCAGTTTCTCAAGGACGTGGAATGGGGCAAGCTGGATTATCTGGTGATCGATTCGCCGCCGGGCACGGGGGACGAACCGCTGTCCATCTGCCAGTTGATCCCGAACCTGACGGGAGCGGTGATCGTCACCTCGCCGCAGGAGCTTTCGCTCTTGGATGTGCGCAAGTCCATCACCTTCTGCCGGCAACTGAAACTGCCGGTGCTGGGGGTGGTGGAAAACATGAGCGGCTTTGCCTGCCCCCATTGCGGCAAGGTTACGGATATCTTCAGCACCGGCGGCGGGGAAAAAATGGCGGCGGAAATGTCGGTGCCGTTCCTGGGGCGGGTGTCGATCGACCCGCGGGTGTGCCTGGCGGGCGACGCGGGGGAACCGTATGTGTACCATTACGCGAAAACCGAGGCGGCCCAGGCCCTGGAAAAGATTGCCGAGCCGATTCTGAAGGCCACCCAAACCCAAAAAGAACCATCCCCGGTGAGCCGGGAAGAAAGGACCAAAACGATGCGAATAGCCATACCCGTAACCGGCGGCAGGCTGGCGATGCATTTCGGGCATTGCGAGCAGTTTGCCATTTTTGATGTGGACCCGACGACCGAGAAAATCCTGAATCAGGATTTGGTGGCCGCGCCGGCGCACGAGCCGGGCCTGCTGCCCCGGTGGCTGGGGGAAAAGGGCGTGCAGCAGATTATCTGCGGGGGAATGGGGGCGCGGGCCCAGGAATTATTCGGCCAGCGGCAGATTACCGTGATACCCGGGGCCGGCAGCGATGCTCCGGAAGCGGTGATCCGGGCCTATCTGGATGGCTCGCTGACAACCGGAGAGAACGTTTGCGACCATTGACATAAGGATTTGATTCGGATGCGCCGGCTAATACCGGTCGAAAACGGCTGAGGAAGGCGCAGGTAGGCTAGAGGGCCACTACCTGCCCCTCTTCTTCGCTGCGAAAAAATTCCTTGGCTTCCTTCTTCTCCTCATGATTGCCGAAGGGCAGCCATTTATGTTTGGCCTTGGCGGCGATCTCGACCACCCGCATCAGCACCGTTTCCGGCGTATCATCAAAGGGATCCACCACGAAGGCTTTCAGCTTATCGTACAGTTCTTCGGAAATTTGCACCGTTTTCACGCCGTTTCCTCGCAAACAAAATCACAGCCTCCTGCACCATCCCCGTTCAACTATAAAATATATCCGGCCCGGAGTCAAAAAAAGGACCAGAATTCCCGGAATCCGGGAAAATAGCTGGAAGGGATAATCCCTCCAATATTATCGGACAGGCCATTGCGGTCATTTCTTCGGAAATTCATACGCCCCGATGTCCGCCGCCGCCCCCTGCGGAATAGCAACCCCCTCAAAATCCGCGCCCAGCCCCAAATCCATCCCGGCATCGATACAGCCGGATCCCGCCGTCAGGCGAAAATCCCCCCGGCCCGCATTCGCCAGCCGCGGATCGGCACAGATCGAATGTGCTTCCTTACCCCACGCCTTCTGATACTCCTGAAACTGATCCATGCCGAATCCCCGCCCGGGCAGCAGGATCATCTCCCCGCTGCCCTGATACCAGCAGTTATGGTCCATCCCCAGCTTCGCCACCGCTTCGGGCGTCCACCCCGGCGCATAAAAGCCGTTCCCCTTCGCCTCCCAAAAGATGTTGTTCCGGATATACACTTCCTCCGCCGGCGCCGGGCTGCTGTAAAAACACAAATGCCGCCCGCTGGGATCCGGCCGCTGCCCATGACCCCATCCGAAGCCCGCGTTCACGCAGGTATTGTTATCGAAATAGATGTGATGCGTCAGGGAACTCTCCGGCCGGTTCCAGTACTCAAACGAATACTCGCTGTTCCAGATGATATTATGCCGATAGGCAATATTATATTGTTTCACCTCCGGCCCATTGTTCTGATTGGTCAGCGCCGCATCATAAATCTCCCACAGCCGGCACCGCTCCACCAGGCAATCATGGGCATTGGCCCAGAACTCGATGCCGTTGCCGTACCGCACCGGATGCCCCTCCGCCGTGGTAAACTGATGTCCGCCGCCCACATACGAAATATCGCAGTTCCGCACCGTGATATGATGCACATTTCCCCCGCCGATCCCGTGCGCCGCCCCATACCGCAGCGCCAGGCCGTCATACGCCGCATAACATTTGCCGCCCTGATCGATGATATGCCGGCACAGGGCCAGCTCGATACTCGAATAGCGCTTCGCCGGATTTTCCCGTAAATACATCCATACCCGGCCGGCCGGCCCGTCGTACCAGTAGTCCCCCTCCTGCTTCAATTCATCACGCCCCCATTTTTTCACGCTCACCGCCTCCCCCTCATTCATTATGATATTCCCCACATCCTGCCGGATCCCCCCTGCCGTCGCCCAGAGATTCTCCTGCTCCGGCTGCCAGTCCGCCTCTTCATTCCGGCTGACCGACCCCAGCAGTAGCGGCTTTGCTCCCGTCCCGTACGCCCCATAGGTCACATACCCCGTCTCATCCCCGCTGTGCGGCAGCAACTGCCCCCGCCATACATCCCCGCACCGAAACAAAACCGTATCCCCCGCCTTCAGCTCCTGCCCATTTACCCGCTCCAGCGTCCGCCAGGCCGCCGACTCCGACAGCCCATCCCGCTCATCCGCCCCGCTGTCGGACACATAATACACCGCCCCCCCCACCGGCACGCCGGAACACCACAACACCCCCAGCACCAATCCCCAAACCTTCCAGCCGGATTCATACCGCATTCTCATCGTTTTTTCTTTCTTCTCAAGCCGGTTTCTGTGTACCGGGCCTCGTTTATTTTGACGGAACCGCCAAAAGTTGGTATTGACAGCCAAAAACTCACTCTGGCTTTCCAATAACAAGGGGTCGAAGAGCTTTTGGACGCTGGCGTCTATTTTAATTGAAAAGCCCCGGCAAGCCAATACAATCCAGGGGCGAAAAGAAATCCGTATCATGACAGACAAGGAACGAGATAAATTCATGCAGCAGG
>JAKQBU010000471.1 GCA_029573975.1 Planctomycetota bacterium | reverse complement strand
CATTCAGATCGATCCCCATGGTAACGGCCCGCACGTCCAGATTCTCGCTTTGCAGCATCCGGATCGTGGTAAGAATTTCATCGGTTCGCAGCATCGTTTATTTCCATCCGCTCTCTATCATATTCCGTTGGTTATCCTCTTTAACGAATATTCCCCAGCCGCAGCTCATTGGTCGCGACAAAGATATTTTCATGCTGCATACTGGCGGAAAAACCGCCTTCCTGTCCCACCGCCTCCAGGTCCGCCTGCACCATGAATACATCCAGCTCCGCCGGCACCGTCACCTGGCAGATTACGATAAATTCCTGGTTTTCCACATAACAGTACAAATCGTCGATATTGATATTTTTCGACGCCAGATAGGTGGTCAGGGTATGCAGAATACCCGGTTTGTCCCGTCCCACGGAGGTGACAATAAACGTCTGGCCGCCGCGTACCACCGGCGGGCTGGGCTGATACGGCGTGATATAGACATGCAGGTCCTGGCCGGCTTTTTGGCGGATTTGTCCCGCCAGATCCTCGGCGGGAATTTCCCGGGTAAAAACCGCCAGGATAATCATCGCAAAATAGCTCTGGTGCACTGTCTGGCTGGCCACCTCCAGATTCCCGCCCAGCTCAAAAATCGCCTCGCTCAATCCGGCCACAATCCCCGGCCGGTCTTTGGCGGTAATGGATATAATGTACTTTATCATAATTTACCTGTCTCTGTATTTCATTGCTAAAAGGGAAATTATAGCAGAAATTGAAAAAATACAACATCTATTTTGCTGGTGCGGATTCCCCATGCCAATAGGCCCCCGGTACCGAAATGCCCCTTTCAAACCACCGCCGGTAAAAGAGTGCTCGAGAAAATGGGGTGAAATCCGGTCCAATCCATTTGACTTTCACCCAAAAAACACGCATTATCTTATGGTATAAAACGTTTCTTTTATTCTTACAGAGGAATGGAGAACCAAGCAAAATGGATCGCAAATATTTATATTGCCTGCTGATTTTGGCATTTTTTTCTTCCCTGCTTTCCGCCGAAGGGATGGAAACGCAGGAGGTCTTTGTCAGCGGCTGGGGCGGCTATCATACCTATCGAATCCCGGCGATCCTCCGAACCAGCCGGGGCAGTTTGCTGGCTTTTTGTGAGGGCCGTAAGGAAAGCCGTCAGGATACCGGCAATATTGACCTGCTGCTCAAACGCTCCACTGATCACGGCCGCAGCTGGACCGAACCGATACTCATCTGGGACGACGGGGCCAATACCTGCGGGAATCCCTGTGCGGTGGTAAATCACGCTACGGGGGAGATTCTTCTGCTAGCCACCTGGAACCTGGGCAGCGACCAGGAAAAGGCAATCATCGCGGGCACCAGCCGGGATACCCGCCGGGTATTCCTTTTCTCTTCACAGGATGACGGTATAACCTGGTCCCCAGGCCGCGAAATCACCGGCCAGGTGAAAAGGCAGGATTGGCGCTGGTATGCGACCGGGCCGGGGATCGGCATTCAACTGGCCGGCGGGGAGAAGAAAGGCAGGCTGGTCATCCCCGCCAACCACTCCTTTCCCGAATATTACCCAGCCCAGATTTTCGGCGCCCATGTCATCTACAGCGACGATGGCGGCCAAAACTGGACCTTTAGCCAGGAAATCCAGCCCGGCTGCAGCGAGTCACAGGTGGTCGAATTGAGTAACGGGGATCTGGTGATGAATATGCGCAACTACTACCGCAAGGGAAGTCGTGCCAAGGCAATCAGCCGGGATGGCGGGGAAACCTGGCCGGATCGATTTTACGAAACCCCGCTAATCGAACCGGTCTGCCAGGCCGGTATGATTTCCTATCAGACGGAAAATCCATCCGCAAAATCGATCCTGCTATTCTCCAATCCCGCCAGCCGGACCGAACGGATCAATATGACCCTCCGGGCCAGCTTCGACGACGGCCTCACCTGGCCGCTCGCGAAAACGATATTCCCCGGCAAAAGCGCCTATTCCTGCCTGGTAATCACCGCGGACGGCAGAATCGGCTGCTTGTTTGAAGCAGGCGAAAAAAATGCCTATGAGAAAATCATCTTTACCAGCTTTTCCCCGGATTGGTTTCAGGAAATAAACCCCCTGAAACGGGAATAACCCGCTTACATTTTGCCGATTTTGTATTTGTTGAATCCGGAACTGAAATACTCTTGGGGCTTCTCCCGCGTCCCGGCGATCAGCAGGGCCTCGGTATCGGGAATCGATTCGACCAGGGCCAGCCCGTCTTCGATACCCAGCACCGAGACGGCCGTAGCCAGGGCATCCGCATCCACCGCCTTAGGTGAGATAATCGTTACACTGGGCAGCTTATTGGCCGGCAGACCGGTGCGCGGGTCGATAATGTGGCTCAGCTTATGTCCTTCCAGCTCGATATAACGCCGGTAATCGCCGCTGGTGGCCACTCCCATATTGGAAACCTTAATCAGGCAAAAGGGACTCTGGCTGAGGGGATTGTCGTTATCCTCCGAAAAAGGATCCTGTACCCCGATCACCCAATCCTTGCCCGGCTGGTCCTGTCCGAAACAGGCAATTTCCCCGCCGATGTCCACCAGGGCCGCCATTACCCCGGGAATCCGAACCGCATCGAGGGCTTTATCCACGACATACCCCTTCGCAATGGCGTTCACATTTAACTGTATCCCTTCCCGGGCAAAGGACACCTCGC
>JAKQBU010000456.1 GCA_029573975.1 Planctomycetota bacterium | reverse complement strand
GAACTCCCCGCGCCGGGGTATTTTGTGAATAGGACTGGTCGAATTTCCCATAGGGTTCCATTCTTTTGGGGGCCATCATATCAAATATTTTTTTAGATACAAAAAAACTTCCGGAACAGTATGTCAACTGCTCCGGAAGTGCGCCACGGCTAAGATTTTCGTTCCAGAAGAGGTTGGCTCTTCTGAAAACAAGCCGCATAATCCACTACACCTGCAAAGAGGTCGTGTTTCCATTTAACAATCCAAGTATATCAGTGGGCCAGGAAACTGTCAACGAAACGGAAAAATTTAGATAAAACCAGCTAATAGTTGTGTAAGTGTCTATTATAAATAAAGTTATGTATAATTTTCTCTTCTTCTTTTTCCAAAAAAAAGATGTAATGGCAAAAAATATTAAAATCGGCATAAAGACTTGTAATTTATATACTTATGAAATTATTGCCCGGAAAATCCGGTCTTTCTCCGGATGGCCAGCATCAGCTCAATCTCCCCTACCGGTCGTTCCAATTGCTGGGCAATCGCAACCGAGGACATCCCCTTACTCTTCAATCTCAGCACTTCATCGACGATGGGATCTTGGTTTTTCTCCTTTTCCGAAAGCGGCTGTGGTTTGCATTCCACTGCTGGTGAAGCACTATCCAGGGAGGGGGTGAGTTTGGGCACGGTTGGATTTTTATAATTCGGCTGTCCTTTTGTAAGATGTTGAAGGGATTCAATTTTCTGGTCGGCCTGGTGCAAAAGGAGGTCCATTTGAGTCAACCGCATATCCATTTGCCCGTTGATCTGACGGGACAGTTCAGCCAGTTTGGCCATCAATTCGCCGATCTGGTTACAGACGTCCCTTCCCTGGCTGTCCGGCTGAATCCGCTCTTGGACAGGCAGGCCGGCCCGCTCTTTGCTGCGGCGGACCCTGCGATGGGCACTGATCAGCAGAAAGGCGATTAAAATCAGGATGCCCAGCACCAGAATATAAGGTGGCAAATCCGGACGGATGGTATCCGATTGTTCCTGCGCCAGTATAAACCCAATCAAATTCTGCAAACGAATTATCCTTTATTTTGCGTTGTATCGGAACGGCTGTTCTGATAGGCGACAGCGGCAGCAGCCATGACCCGGCGAACCGGAACGTCATGCCGCCTGGCAGCCTCCAGGCAATCTTCAAATTCCGGCGAAGCGGTGATTTCCTGTCCATCCAGAAAGCCAACTTTTATTCTAATGGTTCCGTAGAGAGTTTCAATGGTTTTATGCGTGCGCGGCAGAATACTCCGCTGGCAAAGGCGGCGGCGGATGCCAAAGGTGGAGGTTTCCCGGAAAAGGAGACGCTCCATTGCGGTCTGCCGGTCGGGTGGGCAGATCACGGTTAAACAGGCAGCGGGACGATTCTTTTTCATATAAATCGACGTTGAATACACATCCAGGGCGCCTTGTTCGAGCATTTTGCCCATAACGTATCCGATCTGCTGCGCCGGCATATCATCCAGGCTGGTTTCCAGTATGCAGACTTCATCGCAAAGGGCATCGGCGGTGCTGGTTTCCTTTTGTTCCCCCACCAGCAGACGCAGAACATTGGGCAGCCCCGGAATGTCGCGCTGACCGGCACCGTAGCCGATGGATTCGATCCGCAGGGCGGGAAGCGGGCCAAAACCGGACGATAAGGTAGTCAAAACCGCCGCACCGGTTGGAGTAAGCAATTCGCCGGCAGCGGGGGAAGACGCTAGTTCGATGCCTTGTATCAATTCGGCGGTCGCGGGTGCAGGAACCGGCAGCAAACCATGTTCACATTGAATAGTGCCGCTGCCTACCGCAAGGGCAGAACAAAGGACCTTTTCGATCCCCAGCGATTCCAAAGCGATACAGGCTCCCACCACGTCCAGGATCGCATCGGTTGCGCCTACTTCGTGAAAATGAACCTGATTGATATCGATATCATGGACCTTGGCCTCCGCTCTCGCCAGATTCTGGAAGATCTGCACGGCGTTGTTCTTGACGGCCGCGGAAAGGCCGGCAGCCGTAATAATCTTCAAAATATCCGAAAGAGGACGATGATGGGCATGACCTTTATGAATTTCGACGGGCCGAAAGGAAGTGGCGCTGATCCCCTTTTTATTTACTTTCTCGATATGGATCTCCACGGCGGGAAGCCCCAGCTTGGCCAGCTCCTCCCGCAGATGGCCGGGAGAAACGCCCGCATCGAGGCAGGCGCCCACAATCATATCCCCCGCGGCGCCGGAAAAACAGTCAAAATAGGCAATTTTCATACGCTCCCCTTTTCCTTACCAGCCCATCGAGGCGGGACGCCGGTCCTTGTTCCACCAGGCCGGGTCCCGGAGATATTCTTTCATGAAAATCGCAGTCGCCACCCCGTCCCCGATGGCGGTGGCCAACTGCATGGCTGCGCCCCGGCGGCAGTCGCCGGCGGCAAAAACACCGGGCAGATTCGTCCGCAGATAGGCCGGGTCGCATTGGATAAAATTGTTTTCGTCCAGATCGATGGTTCCCTTCAGGAATGCGGTATTGGGTATCATGCCGACAAAAATAAATACCCCATCACAGGTTTTCTCGGTAATTTCTCCGGTTTGGATGTTTTGGAGGATGGCGGACTCAACCCGTTCCTTCCCCTGGATGGACTTGACAACCGAATCATAACAAATCTCAATAATTCCTTTTTTTGTTTCGGCCAGCAGCTCTTCCACCAATACTTTCGTGGCGCGAAATTCCCGGCGGCGATGCACCA
>JAKQBU010000440.1 GCA_029573975.1 Planctomycetota bacterium | reverse complement strand
CCTCCTGCCCCCTTTCCTCCCTTCCCAGCGGTACCGCCAACAAAACTCCGACTGCAAACCATACCCATACCCTCAATCTGGCTTTATACATATACATTTACCTCAGTTTTCCTCAGTATCAATCCCTGGCTGATACCAATGCTCTTCCTCTCCTATCGGCATTCAGGAAAGTGCTCATAATCCTCTTCAATAGACATCTGTAATTATTTGCTGATTATTGACGAAACCGCCAAAAGGCGATATTCACCTTCAAAAACAGCTCTGACTCCCCAACAACACGGGATCAATGAGCTACTGGCGCTGGCGTCATTATTGATTTTCCACGATACAGCTACCTTAATTATACTATAAAAACCACAAAAAACGACCCGAAAATCCTTTTTTATCCCGTTTCCACCCCCTCTTCCGTCTGATTATCAGACTAAACTCTTTATCTTGACATCCCCGACCCAAAACGCTATGTTATATCGATTCTAATTTACTATAAGTGAATATTTATTAACGAGTTACTGTCTAAGGAACAAAACATGCGTGTATTATCGGGCATTCAGCCGTCCGGCAAGCTCCACATCGGCAATTTTTTCGGTGCCATGCGCCAATATCTCCGCCTCCAGGAGCAGGGTCACCAGTGCTTCTACTTCATCGCCAACTACCATGCCATGACCAGCGTCACCACTGCCGACACCCTCCAGGATTACACCAAAGAAATCGCCCGCGGCTACCTCGCCGTCGGAATTGATCCCGAAAAGGCCGTCTTTTTCCGCCAGTCCGACGTCCCCGAAGTCTGCGAACTCACCTGGATTCTCTCCTGCATCACTCCGATGGGCCTGCTCCAGCGCTGCGTCAGCTATAAAGACAAGGTAGATCAGGGTTTAGCTCCCAACCACGGCCTCTTCTGTTACCCCGTCCTCATGGCCTCCGATATCCTCATCTACGAAAGCCACCTCGTCCCCGTCGGCCAGGACCAGAAGCAGCACCTCGAAGTCACCCGCGACATCGCCATCAAATTTAACAACACCTACGGCGAAATCCTCACCCTGCCCGAACCCTACATCCTGCCCGAAACCGCCGTCGTCCCCGGCCTGGACGGCCGCAAAATGAGCAAAAGCTACGACAACACCCTCGAACTCTTCGAGTCCGCCAGCCAGACCAAAAAGAAAATCATGCGTATCGTCACCGACTCCACCCCCGTCGAAGACCCCAAAGACCCCGACAAGTGTACCGTCTTCGCCCTGCTCAAACTCTTCACCTCCGATGAAGAAACCAAAGATTGGCAGCAGCGCTACCGTCAGGGCGGCATGGGCTACGGTGAGGCCAAAAAACGGCTGGCCGAGCTGGCCGTCCAGTACCTGGAGCCTTTCCGCCAGCAATACCAGAAATTCGTCCAGGACGACAGCTACGTCGAGGACGTCCTCCGCGAAGGCGGCAAAAAAGCCCGCCTCGCCGCCCAACACCTCATGGACAAAGTCCGCTCCGCCACCGGCCTCACCCCCAAATAAGCTATAAACGCCCCGCCGGCCTAACTCTTGTTCGCCAATACACTGGCCCGGATATAATCCGCCAACCCCCGATACCCTTTGGATTGTGCGGCGGCATTTAAAATCACTTTTTCCTCTGTCGTCAAACGAACATTAACCTGTTCGGTCCGTTTACCTTCATTAGCCGGCGCAGGCACAGGTTGCCCTGTTTCTAACAAATAGGCAATGGCAGCCACAAATCCTTCTCTGGTGTTTTCCACACAGTCATTAGGGGTTTTGCCATCCCCAAAAACCGTGGGCATTTCGACTCCCCTGCCGTACCATTCCCCATCTTCAAAGGACATAATGACCTCATATTGGGCAGCGATTTTTCTGGCCGTGGCCAGGATTTTCTTATCAAACGGCCTATCCAAGTTTTTCGATTTGCTTGACATAAAATGGCTTCACCTTTCCGTTATGTACCGGCAGCACATAAATTCCGATTCCCGGCTTTTCAAAAATATGATGGGAACCGGAAGTGCGAACCCAGTGATAACCTTTTTGCTCTAACATCTTTTTCACTATACCATATCGTTTTTTACCGGCCATATATGATAGTATAGCCCAAACTATACATTTCGTCCACTTTTTTTCCTTTTTTTATCTTTTTCCCCGCCTGTACTTTGTGTTATATTCTTACGTTGCGTACTTTTACCTGATTTTTAACTTTTTTATATATTTGGACTTATGGCAGACTATCGCGTTAGCATCGACATCTACAACGGCCCCCTCGACCTGCTCCTCTACCTCATCCGCCGCGCCGAGGTGGACATCCAGGACATCCCCATCGCCGCCATCACCAACCAGTACCTCCAGTATGTCGATATGCTCCAGCAGCTCAACATCGACTTCGCCGGCGAATTCCTCGTCATGGCCGCCACCCTCATGGAAATCAAGTCCGCCATGCTCCTGCCCCGCGGCGAGGCCGAACCGGGCCAGGAAGAGGACGACCTCGGCGACCCGCGCCTCGAACTGGTCCGCCAGCTCCTCGAATACAAAAAATTCAAGGACCTCGCCGGCGAACTCAACGATTGGGCCGACGACCAGACCCAGCGCTACCCCCGCTCCCTCGCCGACCTCCAGAAACTCCGCGAGGCCCACCAGCTCGAACAGGAACTCGACCTCGAATCCCTCCAGATCTGGGATCTTTTCGAAGCCTTCAGCCGCCTCATGCAGGCCACCCTCGCCGGCAAACGCAGCCACCAGGTCATCCATGACGACACCCCCATCGACATCTACGAAACCGACATCCTCGACCGCGCCCAGCGGGAAAAACCCCTCACCTTCGAATCCGTCTTCCAGGGCCGCTCCAGCCGCGGCGAAATCGTCGGCCTCTTCTTCGCACTCCTCGAACTCATCCGCCAGAAACTCGTCCGCATCGAACAGGAAAAAGCCTTCGGCCCCATCTATATCTTCGCCCTCACCGACGAGCCTGCCGAACTGGCCGTCGCCCACGCCCTCTCCGCCGCGATTCAAACCCTGCCCAGCAAGGTCATCGTTGACCAGAAACTCAAACTCGAAGCCGAACACGCCACCGCCGGGCAACAGCCTTCCAAAAAACGAAAATCCAAACCAGCCGCCCATCCCGCCGCGGAGGAATCCTCCCAACCCGCGGACCAAAGCGAGGACCCCAACGATGAATTACCAGCAGAAACTGATTGATCTGGGCATCGAACTGCCCGCCCCCGCCGCGCCCGCCGGCGCCTACGTCCCCGTCGTCCAGACCGGCTCCCTCCTCTTCGTCTCCGGCCAACTGCCCACCCAGCAGGGCCAACTCCTCTACTCCGGCAAACTGGGCCGCGATCTCGACCTGCCCGCCGGCCAGCAGG
>JAKQBU010000050.1 GCA_029573975.1 Planctomycetota bacterium | reverse complement strand
GCAGGGCCTTTATCAGCGCAGTTACCCCGGTTACAGTGCCAGTTTTAATGATTTTTTTGCCGGGGGGGATGAAGATACCGAGCCGGATAATAACAATGGCGGCACCCCCAGTTCGCTGGGGGATAAGGAATGGGAGCGGACCATGAACGGCGGGCTGGTGGTCGAGTGGACGGTTTTTGACGGTTTTGCCACCGCCGGCCGGGTCGCGGTAGCCAAGGCCCAGTTGCGCCAGGAGGAAGTCCTCTTGCGAAAGGCTGAAGAGCAGGTTCAGTTGGAAGTAACGCAGGCTCTTCTGCGATTGAACAATAGCGAAAAATTCGTCGAGTCGCAAAGCGGGACCGTGACCAATGCCCAGGAAGCCCTTCGTCTGGCCCAGGTCGGTTTTCGCGAGGGGGCTATCACCTCACTGGATGTGATTTCCGCGGAACTGGCCCTCTCGCAGGCCAGGTCCGATTACCTTCAGGCTGTGCATGATTATGAACTGTCGAAATTGACCTTGAACGCGGCAATCGGCACCATCGGGGAACAAGCCATACCGGCTCCGGTTGCCGCCGCCGATCCCAATAGCCCCCCATCCCCTGAGGAAAGCTGATATGAAAAAATGGCTGATTCTCTTTTTGCTTATCCTGTCACTGGGCACCGCGGCCACCTGGCGGATTTATCTGCTGGCCACGGAGAAACCGGCGGAAAGCATCGACAAGATTCAGGAAAAATCCGGGATGCCGGTCCGGGTTTTCGAGGTTATCCAGAAAGACATCGAAAAAACCATTACCGTCAGCGGTTCGATCAAACCGTATCAGGATATTTTTGTAGCGCCCAAAGTGACCGAGAAAATCATCGCATTCCATGCCGCTACCGGCCAGACGGTGGAGAAAGATCAGCCGCTGGTGACACTGGACGATACCATTAGCAGGTTGAATCTGGAACAGGCGCAGGCCAGCCTGGCCCAGGCGCAGGAATTTCTGCGGCAATTGCAGAACGGCTCCCGCCCCGAGGAGATTGAGATTGCCCGAACCCGGATGGAAGAGGCCCAAGCCCAGTATGAGCTGCAGGATCTGGAGTATCAGCGGCAGAAACAGCTTTATCAGGAAGAGGCGACCACCCTCCAGAGCCTGCAGGCCAGCGAGGCTGCCTTTGCCAGTGCCAAGGCCAATATGGAGGGAGCGGCCGCTCAGTATGAGTTGGCCAAAGCCGGGCCGCGCGAGGAAGAAATCAACATGGCCCGGATCCGGGTGGAGCTGGCGCAGGTGGCGGTGCGGCAGGCCGAGAAAAATCTTGCCGACCATCATCTGCTGGCCCCTTTTGCCGGGGAGGTTTGCCTGCGGCTGCTGGATGCGGGCGATATGGCCGAGATGAACAAGCCTATTTTGGAGCTGGTGGATATCCGGCAGGTCTATCTGGATCTGGATGTGTCCGAAATATACGTCCCTAAATTATCCCCGGGCCAGGCCGTCCGGATCGGGATGGATGCCCTGCCGGAGAAATCCTATGCCGGCACCATCGCCGAAATCAATCCGGTTGCCGATCCGGCCAGCCGTTCCTATGTGACGCGCATTCTGATCCCCAACGAAGACCGTACCCTTCGGCCCGGGATGTTCGCCCGCGCCTATATCGCGGTAGGAACGGTTCCCAATGCGGTGCTGGTTGCCAGGGACGCGGTGAAAAAGGATATCAATCAATATTACGTCCTGGCCGTGGATGAAGATTCCGTGGCACAGAAAAAATTCATCACCCCCGGTGAAAACCACGAAGAGTTGGTGGAAGTGATCGAGGGATTATCCGCCGGGGAAAAGGTGATTACGCTGAGTGTCAATATCGAGCCGGGGACCCGGGTACTCATCGAACCCTGACTTCCTAGGAAATAGGAAACTCCTGCTATGAATCTGATCAAACTATCTGTACGGCGGCCGGTCCTGGTGGCGATGTTCATGTCCGCCCTGGTGGGATTGGGGATATTTTGTTATCTCCAACTGCCGATGGAACTCTTCCCGGATGTGGAATTTCCGGTGGTTACCGTGGTCACCCGCTATGAAGGCGCCGGCCCCGAAGAAATCGAACAGCTTATCACCAAGGAACTGGAAGAGGAAATTAGTACGGTCGAAGGCATCAAGCATTTGAACAGTATTTCGCAGCAGGGTCTGAGCCTGGTGATGGCCGAGTTTTATCTGGAAACGGATGTGGATGTTGCGGCGGCCGATGTCCGGGCCAAGGTCGATCTTGTCCGGGAAAGACTGCCGGAGGACGCCGAGGATCCCGTCACCCAGAAGTTCGATTTCAACGCCCAGCCGATGATGATTCTGTCGGTTTCCGCCCCCCGGTCTCTGCGGGAGGTGTTTTTTATCGCGGACGAACGCATCAAGGACCGGCTGGCCACCGTGCCGGAGGTGGCTTCCGTCAATCTGGTCGGAGGGCAGGAACGGGAGATTCATGTCCTGGCCAGCCAGCAGCGGCTGCGAGCCTACGGCCTGAGTATTACCGATGTCCTGGCGGCGGTGGCCAATGCCAATCTGGAAACGCCCGGCGGCCATATCCGCCAGAACAGCCGCGAATACAATATCCGGCTGCGGGGGAAATTCACCAGTCTGGAGGAAATCCGGGATCTGCGGATTCCCGCCCGGCAGAACCAGAGCATCTACTTGCGCGATATTGCCGAAGTCCGCGATACCTATAAGGAAATGCGGGATATGGTTCGTGCGGATGGGCAGGCCTGTGTGGGCATGACGATCCAGAAGCGGGCCGGCGGCAACATCGTTGCCATTCACGAAGCCATCCTGGAAAAAATTGAGGAACTCCGCAGCGTATTGCCCCCCGATTTCCGCATTACCGTCCAGGATGAACAGGCCCCCTGGATTACCTCTGCCGTCGAAAATGTCCGGGACGATATGATCTCCGGTATCATCCTGGCTTCCATTGTCCTGCTGATTTTTCTGCATTCGTTCCGGAACGTACTGATTATTTCCCTGGCGATTCCGATTTCCGTTTTGGCCACTTTTATTATTATGTTTTTGGGCGGATTCACCCTGAACATGATGAGCCTGATGGGGCTGGCCATGACCACGGGACTGCTGGTCGATAATGTGATTCTGGGGCTGGAAAATATGACTCGTTATCTGCATCTGGATTATTCCCCGGAGGAGGCGGCGGAAAAAGGCAGTACGGAAATCGCCCTGGCGGTGGCCTCCACCACGCTGGCCAATGTCGTGGTGTTTGTCCCCATTGCCTTTATGGGCGGGATCATCGGGCAGTTTTTTAAGGACCTGGGGCTTACGGCCACGATTTCCTCCGTGGTGTCTTTTTTCATTTCCTTTACGCTGGCACCGATGATGGCGGCCAAACTGCTGACCAAAGCCAATACCACCCCCAAAGGCACCGGCCCCGCGGACCGGTTCGCCAAAGCCTTTGACCGGCAATTTGACGGTTTGAAAAATGCCTATGGCCATGCGTTACACTGGGTCCTGCACCATCGGATTATTACACTGGGGATTGTCGGGATTTTATTTATCGGCTCCTTGAAGGTGGCCGGCTATATCGGCGGGGAATTCATCACGAATATGGATCAGGGAAAATTTATTCTCACGGTGGAAATGCCCACGGGCACGCGCCTGGAGGAAACCGATCGGGCGGTGCAGAAGCTCGAAACGCTGCTGCGGAATCCGGAAAACCTGCCCGAACTGGTCGGAACGTATGCCAGCGTAGGTTCCATTGCCGGCGAATGGGTCGGCGGTTCCAGCCAGGCCGTCAATATCGCTCAAATTAACGTCACCCTGACCGACAAATCGCAGCGCAGCCAAAGCACCGAAAAAATTATGAATCGCCTGCGGCCGGTTATCGCCCAGGCCAACCTCCCCGGCGCTCGGATCAAACTGCTGGAATCCGGCGGCGGCGGCGGGGCGGAGGCGGCCATAATGATGGATATCACCAGCGACAATATGGACCACCTCAAAGCCTTTGCGGAAGAGGCCGTCGCCATCATCAGCAACGAAGAATTGGTCCCCGGGGCAGTCGATATCGACACCAATTTCCGCCAGGGCCAGCCGGAAATCCGCATCATCCCCGACCGCGAAAAGTGCCGCGATGCCCAGGTGGATACCCGTTTCCTTTCCCAGGTGGTGGCCGCCACCTTTGAAGGGCTTCTGATTAGCGAATACCGCGAGGGTGCCTATAATTACGATATCCGGGTCAAGGCGGATGAAAATTCCCGACGGCAACTGACGGATATTGCGGATTTGTCGATTATGAATTCCCTGGGCAAACGCCTGCCCCTGCCCGAAATCGCCGCGATTGAATACACCACCGGCCCCTCCCAGCTCTTCCGCAAGGATCGCCTGAACCAGATTACCGTCAGTTGCGACAACAGCAGCCGCAGCCCGGCGGAAATTGTGCGGGACATCGAAAAAAATATGGCCCCGCTGCTGGCCAAATATCCCGATTGCCGTATCTTTTTCGCCGGCTCCATTGAAATGATGGAGGAAAGTTTCGGACGGCTGTTTGTGGCGCTGGTGATGGCGGTCTGTTTAACCTACATGGTATTGGCCTCACTACTGGAATCCTTTCTCCAGCCGCTGATTATCATGTTTGCGGTGCCGCTGAGCCTGATCGGGGTGTTTGTCGGTTTATTCCTGACCGGCGGGACGTTCTCGATCTTTTCCATTATGTCGCTGGTGATTCTGGTCGGTATGGTGATTAACAACAGCATTATCGTCATCGATTATATCAACATCCTGCGCCGCGAGGGCAATCTGCGGCTGGACGCCATTGTCGAGGCCGGCACGGTCCGTCTGCGTCCGATTATCATGGCGAATCTCACCTCCATTGTCTCGCTGCTGCCTCTGGCTTTGGGATTAGGCTGGGGCGGTGAAATGCGGGCGCCGATGGCCATGGTCCAGATCGGCGGTTTGGTCGTCGGCGGCTGGTTGGGGCTTCTGATTGTGCCGGTGGTTTATACGCTCAATGATGATTTTGTCAATTTTCTCAAACGGAAATTCCGCAGGAACCGACATGATTCAACCGCAGCGAATTCAAACGCTGAATCATAAAAGTATTCAGAACGGCCGCTTCGTCCTGTACTGGATGCAGGCCGCCCAGCGGGCCGAAACCAATCACGCCCTGGAATATGCCATCCTCCGTGCCAACGAATTACACCAGCCAATTCTGGTTTTTTTGGGGATTACCGAAACCTATCCATCGGCCAACCTGCGGCATTACTATTTTATGCTGGAGGGGCTGCGGGAAACGCAGGATGCCCTGGCCCGGCGGAATATCCCGCTGCTGATTCAGCGGATTTCGCCCGAAGCGGGCGTATGCCGGCTGGCCCAGGGAGCCTCGCTGGTGGTAACGGACGGAGCGTATCTGGTCCAGCAGCGGAAATGGCGGCAGGCTGTGGCCCGAAAAATAGAATGTCCGCTGATTCAGGTGGAAACCGATTGTATTGTTCCCGTTTCCGCTGCCTCCAGCAAGGAAGAATATGCCGCCGCCACCCTCCGGCCCAAAATCCACAAACAACTGGAATATTTTCTCAAACCCCTGCACCAAACGGCTCCGAAATATCATCTCAAACAGATTGATTGCGAGCATTTTGACATTCAGGATACCGGTCTGGCAATTTCCCGTCTGGGAATAGACCGGACAGTAGCCCGTTCCGCTTTCTTTACCGGCGGTGCCTCTCAAGCCCGAAAACTCCTGCGAAACTTTATCCGGAATAAACTGGATCACTATGCGGAGTGGAAAAACGATCCTACCCTGGACGGTCTTTCCAACCTGAGCCCCTATCTTCATTTCGGCCAGATTTCGCCGCTGGAGATTGCCCTGCAGGTTCGCAAAAGTTCCAGCCCTGCCGCGGAGGTATTTCTGGAAGAACTGATTGTGCGGCGGGAACTGGCAATCAATTTTGTCTATTACAATCCGCAGTATGGGTCGTTTCGCTGTCTGCCTGTCTGGGCCAGGGCGACACTGCGTTCCCACCAGAAAGACCGCCGCGAATATGTTTATACCCTGCCGCAACTGGAATCGGCCCAGACGCACGACCCTTACTGGAATGCCGCCCAGCAGGAAATGAGGATTACCGGCAAGATGCACGGCTATATGCGGATGTACTGGGGTAAAAAGATACTGGAATGGAGCCGCTCGCCGCAGACGGCTTATAAAATGGCGGTATATCTAAATGATAAATATGAACTGGACGGTCGGGATGCCAACGGCTATGCCGGCGTTGCCTGGTGTTTCGGCAAGCATGATCGACCGTGGCAGAACCGGCCGGTTTTCGGGATGGTCCGCTATATGAATGACAAGGGGCTTTTGCGAAAATTCGATGCGGACGCCTATGCCGAAAAAATCAAGCAACTGGGATTTTCAGGCGTTTCGTAAAAAAGGATGCATTGCAGGTTATTTGGCCAATAAAATTTACATTGAAGTAAGAGGGGAGCGGGGTATAATCAAGGCGGCGGTTATTTTGAGGCTGGTCGCGGTGTCCAGTCGCTGGGAAGCGTCGGGCTGGAAGGCCTGAACAGTTACCGTATTTTTTTACAGGATAAAAAAGATGAAGGCTCTCGTTAAAGCAAAACCGGAAGCCGGTTTATGGATGCAAGAGGTAGCGATTCCGGAAATCGGTATCAATGATGTGCTGATCAGGGTATTGAAGACCAGTATCTGCGGGACAGACCTGCATATCTGGAACTGGGACAAGTGGTCGCAGGCGAATGTGCCGGTCGGGACTATTACCGGGCATGAATTTGTCGGGGTGATTGAGGAGGCGGGTACGAATGTGCATGACTATAAGAAGGGGGATCTGGTCAGCGGGGAAGGGCATCTGGTGTGTGGGCGATGCCGGAATTGCATGGCGGGGCGCCGGCACCTGTGTCCCAATACCAAAGGGGTGGGCGTCAACCGCAACGGGGCCTTTGCGGAGTATGTATCGATCCCGGTGACCAATGTATGGCCGTGCGACCCGAATATTCCGCTGGAGATATTGAGCGCTTTTGATCCGCTGGGGAATGCCACGCACACGGCCCTATCGTATAATTTGCTGGGTGAAGATGTGCTGATTACGGGGGCCGGCCCCATCGGGCTGATGGCGACCGCTATCGCCCGGCACTGCGGCGCCCGGTATATTGTGAG
>JAKQBU010000437.1 GCA_029573975.1 Planctomycetota bacterium | reverse complement strand
GGCGTATTATGCCGGCCGGGATTATGTAACGCCGGACGATATTCAGCGGCTGATTCCTTATGTGCTGCCGCACCGGGTCTTACTGACCTCGAAAAGCCGCTTTGACGGGACGACCAAGGGGCAGGTAATCGAGGATATTCTCGCGCGGGTCAAGGTGCCCACATGAAGATTCGGGGATTGGCCAATCTGAATCGCTGGCGGCGGATGATTGAACATTTTTATCTGTCGGAAGCCGCCAAGCTCATACTGGGGGGAGTCATTATGGCGGGGGCCTTGACACTAGCGCTGCCGGAATATCAGATTTTGACCTCCCTGATCTGTATTTTACTGCTGGGGTCCCTGGTGGGAGTGATTGTGCGGCCGAAGATTCGGGTGACGGGGCAACTGCCGGATAAAATCATCGCGGGCAAAGAGGTCATGGTGCGGTATCAACTGACCAATGAGTCGTATTTTCCGGCCTATGAAGTATCGCTGGGATTTACGGAAATGCCGCGCGCCATGCAGATGTCGGGGCCGGATCGCTGTCTGTTTAATTTGAAGGCGGGTCAGACCAGGCCGTTCGATATCCATTTTACGTTCTTGCGGCGGGGGATGTATGAGATTCAGGAGCCGTGTGCGTACTCGACCTTTCCGTTCAATCTCTACCGCAACCGGCTGCGGGGCCAGCGGCGGCGAACGAAACCGGTTCTGGTGCTGCCGGATTATCATCCCCTCCAGCGGCTGGAAGTGGCGGTGGACCCGCGGTATCAGCCGGGTGGGATTGTGCTGGCCAGCAAAGTGGGAGAATCGCCGGAGTATATCGGCAACCGCCCGTTTCAGGCGGGGGATTCGCCCCGGAAGATCGATACGCGGGCCTGGGCGCGGCTGGCAATGCCGGTGGTGAAGGAGTATCACGAGGAATATTACTGCCATGTGGCCGTGGTGCTGGATACGCATATCGCCAAAAGCCGCATCCCCAAACGGAGCGGCTATCCCAATTTTGAGGCGGCGGTGAGCCTGACGGCCTCGATTGCCGATTGGCTGTCGCGGGATGAGCGGATTATCGACTTTTTTGCGGCAGGTCCCGATTTATACGTGTTCCGCAGCGGTCGGCACACAGCCCATTTTGAAAATCTGCTGGATATTCTGGCCAGCGTGGGCCACTGTCACAGCAATCCCTTTGAAGTGATTACCCCGGCCCTGGAGGAGGAGCTGACCCAGACCTCGTCGGTGGTTTTTGTCCTGCTGGACTGGGATGAGCACCGGGAGAAGCTGCTGCGTCTGGCGGTGAACGCCGGCTGTCACGTACGGGTGTTTATCGTCCGGGACCGCCCGGTTTCGAAGTCCTTTGCCGAAGCCCAGGGCTGGGCGGGGCAGTTCCAGGTTTTTGCCTCGGAGACGATTCGCCAGGGGAGGGTGGAGCGGTTATGAAAGGGCAGCGGTTTTTTGCCTTACTGCTGGTATTGAATATTGCGCTGGCGCTGGCCTACGCCAGCCGGGATGTGTTCATGCCGGGCATACTGGTGGCAGTGGGACTGGTGGGTCTGTTCGGCCGGTGGCATTGGGAGATGCGCAACTCGCGGCGGGTGATTTTAGTGCTGCTGGTGACGCTGGCGTTTGCGGCAAAATACCGCCTGACCACGCCGGTGGAAGAGATGCGGATGGAGCGGTTTTTCGGGCATCCGCAGTGGACGCCGCAGACGGAATGGCTGCTGGGTCTGATCGTAGTGCATTTTTTTCTAAAGCCCCGGAAGGCGATTCTGAACGCGATTCCCTTTGTCGGGCTGCTGGCGGTATTCACGACCGGTCTGATTTATGATCGGTATGAGGCGGGGGTGATGTTCCGAATTTTTTCGATCAGTTATATCGGGCTGATGATTTTTTATTATAACAGTCTGCGGGAGCCGATGGGTACGGTTTCAGTGGGGGATTTCGGGCGGCGGCATGCGGTACTATTGCTGCTGTTGTCGATGGCGCTGGCGGGCGGCTGGCTGATCGGGACACGCTGGACCAGCAATCAGTTGGAGGTGGAAAATCTGCTGAACCGGCTGCAAGCGCCGAATTTGATTCAGCGGATGTTTCAGGAGGAAAGGGGAACGGTTGAATTCAGCAGCGAAGTACGGCTGGAAAGCGTCAAGCGGATTCAGCAACAAGGCGGCAAACGGGTGGTGCTGCATGTGTTTAGCAAAAGTACGCCCGGGTACCTGCGGGCGGCGGCCTTTGAGACGTTTGAAAACAGCCGCTGGAACACGGACGCGGAAGTGCAAATCCTGGAGCCGGCGGATACGGCGGTGGAGCATCTGGAACTGCCGTATGACAGTGCGGTTTTTGTGCCCTATGCGGCGGACTCCCGGCAGTGGCAGACGCTGGATATCTGGCCGTCCACCCGGCTGAGTGCCGGGATGCTGGCCCCGCTGGGAACGGCGGTATTTCAAGCGCCGGTGGAATCCATCCTCCACTATGAAAATGACGCCTATGATTCGCCCGACTTGTACAGCGGCGTGAATTACGTGGCGGCGGTGCCGCAGCGGCCGGTAACGCGGCCGCCGGGGCAGGAGTATCTCCAGAGGTGCCTCCAGCTTCCGGAAGATATCGATGGGCGCATCGAGCAACTGGCGGAGGAGCTTTTCCGGGAGTGCCGGCCCGGCCCGGCGGGGAAAATCGCGGCGGTGGTTTCCTATTTTAACGCGAATTATACCTATCATCTGGGTGTGAGGGTCCCGCGGCGTCAGGATCCGCTGACCTATTTTCTGTTGGAGAAGCCGGCGGCCCACTGCGAGTATTTTGCGGCGGGCGCAGCCATCCTGCTGCGGCTGGGGGGAGTGCCGTGCCGGTATGTAACGGGCTTTGTGGCAACCGAGCGGAATCCATACCTGGAGGATAGCTGGCTGGCCCGCAATCAGGACGCCCATGCCTGGGTGGAGGCCTGGGACGCGGAGCAAAAGCAGTGGGTGCTGGTGGAGGCGACGGTGGCGGGTGGAGTGCCGGAAGGGGACGAGGGCAGCCAGGCGGGATATTTATGGGACAGTATCAATTATCAGTTGCAGAACCTGCGGGTGACGCTGTATCTGGAGGGAGTCAAGGGGGTCTTCCGGTGGATTGGGGGCCGGCTGGCGGATCTGGTGGCCAGTTGGATTGGCTGGCTGCTGATTCTGCTGCTGGCTCTGTCGGCGGGAGTTCGCTGGTGGCGGAAATACCAGCGGTACCGGCGCAGTCTGCCGGCGGACCGCCAGGTGCGGACGCTGCAGCGGCTGCTGGGGCGGATGGACAAGCAAATCCACAGGCAGGGCCTGGTGCGCCAGCCGGCGGAGACGCTGGAGAAGTTTGCCCGGCGGATTGAGCAGAAAAACCCGCGGGAACCCGCACTGGTACGGGCGGCGCAGTGGTATCGCGATTATGCCCGCTGCCGCTACCGGCCGCGAAACGGTGCGGAAGTACAGGTATTGGAAGAAACGATACGAAAGGGACGATGATGAAAAAGAACACGATGCATAAGATTCTGAATCCGATTTTGCTGGTTCTAATGGCCAATCAGTTGATAACGGGATTGGTTCGCAGCAGCCTTTCGCATGAGACATTTGAATTTCTGCATGAGGGCAGCGGGGTCTTGCTGGCGGTACTGGCCGGGGTACATCTTATCTTGAATTTCAATTGGGTGAAGGCCACCTATTTCGGCAAAGGCAAATAACCGGCGCACACAATCATTCCCCCGGTTGGGTCTGCCGGGTGCTATGCCAGGTATAGAGGGTGCAGATCAGGGCTGCCAGAGACCGGCAAAGATGGCCCAGTCACGCAGGTCCACGACGCCGTCGTGGTCCAGGTCGCCATGGGTGCACCAGGAGTTGGCCGGGTCGCAATCGCCCTCCAGCCAGGCCGCCGCCCAGACCGCCAGGTCGGGCAGGTCCGTCACGCAGTCGGCGGTCAGCGGATTGGGATTGGGATCATACGATAGGGAGATGCCGGGATTATTGGCAAGGATAACCGGCAGCGATTGGCAATACGACGGGGTATTGAGCCAGTTGTTTTGTAAGGTGACATTGGTTAAATGGGTCAATCCGGCCAGGGGAGATACATCGCGGATCTGATTGTCATCCAGGTAAAGCCAGTCCAGTTTCGTCAGAACGGCTAACGGAGCAATATCCGTAATCTGATTGTGACTGAGGAAAATAGCGGTCAAATTGGTCAGGTTTGCCAGGGGCGAGACGTTGCTGATCTCATTATTATACAGGTAAAGTCCGAACAATTGCGTCAATCCCGCCAGGGGTGTAAGATTGCTGATCTGATTATCCGCCAGACCCAGCCAGGTTAAATTCGTCAGGCCCGCCAAAGGAGAAATATCACTAATCTCGTTATAACCGAGGTTTAGCCAGGTCAGGCCGGTTAATCCCGCCAGGGGAGAAATGTCGCTGATCGAAAAGCCTCCTATTTCCAGGGTTGTCAAATTCGGCAGACTGGCCAGCATGGAAAGGTCGCTGATCTGATTATTATTGACGTTGAGCCGGGTTATATTCTCCAAACCCGCCAGGGGGGAAAGATCGCTAATCTGATTGTAGTCTAGCCAATATTCCGTCAAATGGGTCAAGCCGGTTAGGGGTGAAATATCCGCAATCTGGTTATGTTCCAGCCGCAGTTCGGTCAAATCGATTAAATTCGCCAGAGGAGAAATATCCGTGATTTGATTATAATGTAAAAACAGTTCGGTCAATCCCGTCTTGTCGGTGAGAACGCTGATATCGTCAATCCAATTGGAATTCAACGATAAATACCTTAGATCGGTTAGATTGGCCAGCGGAGAGATGTCACTGATATAATTATTATTCAGGGAAAGATTCCTCAAGTATATCAGATTGGTCAGCGGCGAAATATCGGAGATTTCATTGTTACCCAGATACAGTTCTTCCAGATTCATGGCGTATTCCAGACCGGTCAGGTCATATATACTCTTTTCCCAGGCACCCAGATAATACAGGTTCAGCATATCTTCCGCGGTAGGATCTTCGGTAATCCCCAATTGGGCCATGACGGCGGCCTTGAGGGTCTCATCAACAAAATAAACCTGCGGTTCACTATAACAAATGATAATTCCCGGATTGTTGGCCTCGATCAGGGGGATATACACGGTATAGGCCTCGTGATTGAGGGGATTGGATCCCAGATCAAGATAAATCAAATGCATCAATCCTGCCAGCGGGGATATATCATGAATCTGATTGTTATACAGACCGAGTTCTGTTACATTCGAAGCATATTCCAGACCGGTTAGGTCGAAGATCCCGCCATCCTCGATATATAAATAGTCCAGGTCCAGCATATCCTCCTCGGTGGGATCGGAGATGCCCAGTTCGTACTCCACAGCGGCCTGGAGGTTCTCGTCGACAAAATAAACCGGCTCCGCCGAAACGAGGGCGGTGAAAAAGGCGGCGGCCAGCAATCCCATCAGTACAGTTTGTTTTTTCATAATCATGCTCCTTTTGGTATTGGTATTTTTCCATTTCGATCCGGAAAGGAAAATAAAACCAATGGTCCATCCTGGTATGAATTGTAATTGCAGCCCTGAGGTTCCTTCCTTCCTGGATCCATATTATTATAAACAAATTATAGCAGAAAACCGGTATGCCCGCAAGCGAAATTCCCCTGATACGTATGGATTTATAACTTTATTGCCGGTAAACCTTTACGGTTTATTGGGGGCTAACGTCGCGGCGGTAGGCACGGGGAGTGAGGTGCAGTTCTTTACGGAACAGTTCGGCGATGTGTTTGGAGTCGGGGAATCCCAGGGCCAGGGCGATCTGTTCGATGGTCATGTCGGTTTCCGCCAGGAGCTGGGCCATATGGTTCATGCGGACGCGGCGGATTTCGTCGAGGATGGAGCGGTTGAGGATGCAGCGGAAGCGTTTTTCCAGGCTGCGGCGGGAAACGGTGGCGGCGTTGACGACATCGCCGACCCGAATAGCCTGGTTGCGGTTCCGGCGGATGAAGCGCAGTGCCGCGGCAATCTCCGCATCTTCCACCGCCAGGATGTCGGTGGACTGGCGGGTTACCACCCGGATGGGAGAAACCGGCGGAATGGTCTGGCCGGTGTATTTTTCACCCTTCATCAATTGGTCGAGCAGTTTGGCGGCTTCGTAGCCGACGGTTTCAAAATTGACGGCGATGCTGGAGAGGGGCGGGTCGGTGATATCGCAGATCATGTCGTCGTTATCGACGCCAAGCACCGCCACCTGTTCGGGCACCAGCAGGCCGGCGGTTTTGCAGGCATCGAGAACCTTTTGCCCCCGGTCGTCGTTACAGGCCATAATGCCGATGGGTTTGGGCAGCGAGAGCAGCCACGTAACCACATACTGCTGTTCCACGCTCCACAGGTGTTTCGTCTGGGCAATGGTCCGGGGCGGCTGGTAAATATGGGCAGTGAAACCAGCCTGGCGGATGGTCTGCTCGAAATGGCCGCTGCGCCACTGCGACCAGTAGATGTCCGCGAAGCCGCAGAAGGCGAAGTGTTGGAAACCGCGTTCGAGAAAATATTCCGCGCCCATCTTGCCGGACAGGCCGGAGGTGGCCATGTTCGGAAAACCCGGGATCAGCTCCAGGAAGGGGATAATAATGGTGGGCACGCCGGCAGGCAGAGATTGCAGCTCTTTTTTGTGGGTAATGTAGGTAATGATGCCGTCGATGGTTCCGGAGGGGGATGGTTCCGTTTTTCCGGTATTTTGATAGGGCTGCAGATAGCTCAGCGGCTGGCGGTAAAAGGTCCAGGGGCCGTGTAATCGGGAATATTTGGCAACGCCAGCCAGGTGGCCGCGGGTGGAGGCCCTCAGCATTTCCATCATCAGCAGGACCGTCGGGATTTTACGCATAAACAGTAATAGGTTTGTAAGTATTTGATATATAAATGATTACAAAATACAAAGTATTTTAACAGCCGGCTTTTTCCGGCTGGTTTTATGGTAGTGAAAAGAGCCTGGCAGGTCCAGAAAAATAGGAAGAATTTTGCGCAAAACCGTGGTTTTATTTCGCAAAGCAGTGTTTCATAATATGATTATTTGATCACAATAACGGTTCTGATATGCTGGAAAATCGTGCGAAAGGATTTTCGAATCATGCGAAAAAATACCTGTCATTTTTATTCTTATCTTATTCTGCTGGCGACGGTTTCCGGTACGTTTGTTTTCGCCCAGGATTATGCCCTGCGGGACATCCCCGATCCGGCGATCCTGCAGGCAGGGGATGGGTATGTGATCTTTACGACCGGGGCGGGAATTCCCATCTGCCGGTCGGACGATTTGGTTCACTGGCAGAAGAGCGGGCGGGTTTTCGCGAAAAAGGTTCCCGATTGGGCGAAGGAAAAAGTTCCGGATACGCATGGGATATGGGCGCCGGATATTGCCTTGTATAACGGCTGGTACCGGCTGTACTATGCGGTTTCGTCGCTGGGCAGCCAGCGGTCCTGCATCGGCCTGGCGCTGAACCGGACGCTGGATCCCAATCACCCGGATTATGAGTGGGTGGATCGGGGACTGGTGGTTGAGTCCAACACCGGGACATGTGATTATAACGCGATCGATCCGGCGTTTTTTGCGGATCGGGACGGAAAATGCTGGCTGGCGTTTGGGTCGTTCTGGAGCGGGATTAAACTCGTGGAGCTGAACCCGGCGACCGGCAAGCCGGATGGGGCGGAACCGAAGATCTATTCGCTGGCCCGGCGGCCGGTGGAACAGGCGATTGAGGCGCCGTTTATGGTGTATCGGGATGGTTTCTATTATCTGTTTGTTTCGTATGACCATACCATGAACGGCCTGGACAGCAATTATAAGGTGATGGTGGGGCGGGCGGAGAAGATTACCGGCCGTATCTGGATTATACCGGACGGCCGATGACCGAAGGATACGCCAGCCTGGTGCTGGCCAATCATGACAACTGGCGGGGACCGGGGCACAATTCCATTCTGCGGACGGACAAGGGAGATTACCTGGTGCATCATACCTGGGATACCCGTGACGTCAAGCTGGGGCGGGCCTTACAGATCCGGCCGCTGTACTGGCCGGCGGACGGCTGGCCGCTGGCGGGGGAGCCGGTGACCGAAAGCCCGAAAAAACTGGAGCCGATGTGGACGGAAGATCTCTCCGGCGTCTGGCTGCATTCGGTGGATTATGGTCCGGAGTACCCGCTGACGTTTGGAACGGATGGCAATATAACCGGTTCGGGCGTGACGGGGAAATGGCAGAAGCTGGGGGAGCAGGTTATTTTACAGTTCCCGGATGCGAAAGAGCCGGGGAAGGTGTGGGAGGATCGCTGCCTGCTGCTGAGTCCATATGGTTTTTATATCGGCCGCAATCAGAACGGCCAGGTAATTCGAGGATATAAGGAGTAAGATATGAAAAAAGTGACAGGTTTGCTGCTGGCATTGTTTGGTATGGTTTCCTGTTGTCTGGCGGCGGATGAAAAAGGGGCGAATCCGCGGTGGTCCGTGGAGAAAGCGAATCAGTGGTACGCCGGCCAGCCGTGGCTGGTGGGGGCCAATTTTGCGCCGAGCACGGCCATCAATCAACTGGAGATGTGGCAGGCGGATACCTTTGACCCGCAGACGATCGACCGGGAGCTGGGCTGGGCGGAAGAGCTGGGTATGAATTTTATGCGGGTCTTCCTGCATGATTTATTATGGCAGCAGGATAGCGAAGGATTTCTCCAGCGGGTGGAACAGTTTTTGACGATTGCGGATAAGCACCATATCAAAATCATGTTTGTGCCTCTGGACAGTGTATGGGATCCGTTTCCCAGGCTGGGCAAGCAGCGGGCACCGAAGCCGCATGTCCATAATTCGGGCTGGCTGCAGTCGCCCCATATCGATTTGTTGAAGGATCCGGCCCGGCATGATGAACTGGAAGGGTATATCAAGGGACTGCTGACCCGTTTTCAGCATGACAAGCGGGTGCTGCTGTGGGATTTGTATAACGAGCCGGACAATCATAATGTGGAATCCTATGGTTCCTTTGAGCCGGAAAATAAAGGGGAACTGGCGGTCCAACTGTTGCATAAGCTCTTTCAGTGGGCCTGGCAGGTGCGCCCCGATCAGCCGCTGAGCGTCTGTTTGTGGAAAGGCAGTTGGGAGGAAGGGAAACTGGATGAACTCAACCGGATAGCGGTGGATTATTCGGATGTCATTACATATCATCATTACGGGCCTTTTATAGATCTTAAAGCGCAGACGGAGCTGCTGTTCCCGTATAACCGGCCGCTGATTTGCACGGAATATATGGCCCGGCCCACGGGCAGTACGTTTATGAGTGCCCTGCCGTATTTTAAAAAGTACCGCATTGGGGCGTGCAACTGGGGTTTTGTAGCCGGCAAGACCCAGACGCAGTATCCGTGGGATTCGTGGGAACAGACCTATACGGCGGAGCCGCCCCTGTGGTTTCATGAGATATTGCGGCCGGACGGCAGCCCCTATGATGTAAATGAGGTAGAGTTTATCAAGATGATGACGGGAAAATAACTATTTTATCAGGAGAAAATCTATGAAACGGATACTCAGTGTATTCTTGGTGCTGGCATGTTGTGTTTCCGGCACGCGGTCAGAGGCGGCGGGTGAGCGGTGGTCCGCGGAAAAGGCCAGCCAGTGGTACGCCGGTCAGCCGTGGCTGGTGGGGGCCAATTTTACGCCGAGCACAGCCATCAATCAACTCGAGATGTGGCAGGCGGATACCTTTGACCCGCAGACGATCGACCGGGAACTGGGCTGGGCGGAAGAGCTGGGGATGAATTTTATGCGGGTCTTCCTGCATGATTTATTATGGCAGCAGGACAGCGAAGGATTCCTAAAGCGAATAGATCAGTTTTTGGCGATTGCCGATAAGCATCATATCAAAATCATGTTTGTGCCGCTGGACGGAGTGTGGTGTCCGATTCCCAAACTGGGCAAACAGCCGGAGCCGATGCCGCGTACGCACAATTCCGGCTGGCTGCAAGCGCCCCATGTGGATATCCTGAAGGACCCGGCCCGGCATGATGAGCTGGAGGGGTACATCAAGGGAATCATGACTCGCTACCAGGATGATCCGCGGGTGCTGTTGTGGGACCTGTATAATGAGCCGGCCCAGGGGAACATCCCCCTGTACCAGCAATACGAGCTGGAAAACAAGAGAGAACTGGCCCTGCTGCTGCAAAAGAAGCTGTTCCAGTGGGGCCGGGAGGTGAACCCCTCCCAGCCGCTGAGCGTGGGGCTGTGGCAGGGAGACTGGCGGGAGGACAAGCTGGATGAATTGAACCGTTTTGCGCTGGACAATTCCGATGTGATTACCTACCATGAGTACCGGCCGTTCAAGGATTTGAAGGCCCGGACGGAACTGCTGCTCAAGCATGGCCGGCC
>JAKQBU010000431.1 GCA_029573975.1 Planctomycetota bacterium | reverse complement strand
TAATTTTTTAGAAGCTTCTAATTCTTTATCCGGCATCATTGGACGGTTTGGGCAAATCCCTGTCATGACGCGGTAGGATTATAGGAAGATCGATTTCCTGTGTCAATGTATTTGTGGAATTATTTGAGCGGCGAGGCAAAGGATAAAATTGCCGCCATGAACGGGCGGTAATTTACTTAAAATCTCTTTCTGATTACTTCTTCAAAATACGCATTGGTTATCCCATCCAGCAGTTGAACCGACCGAATTTTCACGATCATAATTTCCGTATCGGGATCATTAAAAATGATTTTCAACCCGGCGTGTTTCTCGAACAATCGCGCCCGCGCCGCCGCGATTTTCTTTTCATCAAGGTTTCTTTGAAGCGTTCCCGATATGGTCAGGGATTTCGTTTGCGCCACGGGATCCGCCCCGGCGTCCTGCCGCGAATCCACCAGAAGGCTGACGGAAGGATCATACTCTGCAATTCGTTAACAGTTGTGGTATAATCGGGTGCAAATCGGAGGTCATTGCCGCATGCGGGTCCTTTTAATCGCCGCGAATACGGAAAAAATCAATATTGTACCCCTGCCGCTGGGATTGCATTACGTGGCCGCGGCAACTCAGGACAGCGGCCATGATGTTTTGATGCTGGATTTAATGACCCACGATGATTTCCGGCTGACGATTTCTGAAACGATTAAATCTTTCCGTCCCGACGTGATCGGCATCTCCATCAGAAATATCGATGATCAGGTCATGCATGGCGCCAGGTTTCTGCTGGACGACGTTAAGAGCGTTATTCAGGCTTGCCGAAGCGAATCAACCGCCCCCATCGTTCTGGGCGGCGCGGGTTACAGCATTTTCCCCCAGGCCGTCCTGGCCTATCTGGACGCGGACATGGGCATCCAGGGAGAAGGGGAAGCCGTTTTTCCCCAATTGCTGGAGCGGCTGGAGCGGCATGCTGATCCGGCGGGATTGCCCGGTCTGTATTTAAAAGACCGGGGATTGCAGGGCGAGCGGTCTTTTATCCGGGGGCTTGGTGAATTGCCCGCTTCCGGCGTCCATCGCTTTTTGTCCGCCTACGACCGTGATTTGTGGATGCCTTTTCAGACCCGGCGCGGCTGCCCCATGAATTGCAGCTACTGTTCAACGGCCGCGATCGAGGGGCGCACCATCAGAAAACGATCTCCCGCGTCGGTCGTAGAAGAGCTGAAAAACTGTGTGACGGCGGGATTCCGCCAGTTTTATTTCGTGGATAATACCTTCAATCTGCCTCAATCCTATGCCAAAGAGATTTGCCGCCTGATCATTGATGAGGGCATCCCTATCGATTGGCGGTGCATTTTTTACCCTGGACATACGGATGAAGACCTGATCAAGCTGATGGCGGAAGCGGGCTGCCGGGAAGTCAGCCTGGGGTTTGAAAGCGGTTGTGAGCGGATACTCGCGAACATGAATAAGCGTTTCACCCCGGAGGAGGTTCGAAAAACATCCCTGATGCTGGCCAGACAAGGCATACGGCAGATGGGGTTTTTGATGCTGGGTGGTCCCGGCGAAACCAGGGAGTCGGTTTGCGAGAGCCTTGCCTTTGCCGATTCGCTCCCTCTGGACACCATGAAGGTATCGCAGGGGATTCGCATTTATCCTTACACAGCGCTCGCGAAAATTGCCGTCGATGAAGGCCGGATCAGGCCTGATGATCAACTTCTCGCGCCGGCTTTCTATATGGTGCGGGAGATTGAGGATTGGCTTGCCCAGACCGTGAAAGCCCGGATGGCCGAAAGGCCCAATTGGATGGGGTAATGGGTGATGAAAAGGGGGAGTTATGTCTGATTCCATCATGCATGCGTTGGGGCGCACAGTGCTGATCGGCAGCGGCGCCATTGGAACCAGCCTGCGCCTCGCAGGCGGAAAAAATGATGAGCCCGTCGAGCTGCAAAACCTTCGGCAGCCTTCGGCCGTCCGGAATCTGCATATCGCCTACCGCGAGGCAGGATCACGGATTCTGGTCACCAATACCTTTGCGGCCAATAAAATTGTTTTTGGTGATAGCGGCATCGCGGACCTGTGTGATGAGACAAACCGCATGGCCGTATCCCTGGCCCGGGAAGCCGGAGGTTCACAATGCCTGATCTGGGCATCCATAGGCCCTCTTGGGTTGGGATTGCGGCTGGAGGACTATTCGGACGACGCCCTGCTGGACATCTATCGCAGCCAGTGCCGTGAACTGGTCGGGGCAGACGCGCTGCTGCTGGAAACATTTGTGGAACTGCGGGAAGCGCGTGTCGCCCTCAAGGCAGCCACTGAGACCGGCCTGCCGGCTATTTTCCAGATTGGGAATATTGGCGGCGGCACCCGGCGCTGGGACCGTGTGGATCAGCTTCTGAATGAAGCGCACCAAAGCGGCGTCATTGCCGTGGGGGCAAATTGTTCTCACCCCGATGACATCATGCGCGTGGTGTCCTACCTTGTTGCCCACACAAACCTGCCGGTGACCGTTGCGCCAAATGCCGGCCATCCCCGCATTGAGCGGGGTGTCGTCAAATATGAATTCACACCGGATGATTTCGCTTTGGTGGCCGAAAAACTCGCTTTGGCGGGCGCCGCCGTGATTGGCGGATGCTGTGGCACGACACCGGACCACATTTGCAAAGCTGCCGCCATCGCAGGACAAAGGCAGGTGTTGCCGCGTCCAAACATTCAGGCAACGGCCAGGCGTGCTGAATTTTTGCCCTCACGGC
>JAKQBU010000428.1 GCA_029573975.1 Planctomycetota bacterium | reverse complement strand
GGCCGGCCCGGTGTGGCCATGGTTACTGCCGGGCCCGGCGTGACCAATATCTTTACCGCCCTGGCCAACGCCTTTTACTCGGGCAGTCCCATGCTGGTTTTGGCGGGGCGCAGTCCGATCAATTCCAATGAAAAAAGCCCGCTCCAGGAAATGGATCACCTGGAGTTTGTCCGGCCCGTTACCAAATGGGCGCGAACGGTATATGAAACCAAAAGAATTCCGGAATATATCAGTATTGCGTTTCGTCATGCGTTAGCGGGCCGTCCCGGTCCGGTCTTGCTGGAATTGCCAATGGATGTACTGTATGCCCCTGTCGAAGAGACCGATGTTATTTTTCCCGAACCGGCCCGCTCGCGAACCAGCTCTGCCGTTCCGGGCAATCCGGAACTAGTCAGAAAAGCAGCGGAATGGTTACGCAAAGCGGAAAGGCCCGCCATCATTGCCGGCAATACGGTTTATTGGTCTCAGGCGGCTGCCGAGCTGAAACAGTTTATCGAAACACTCCAGGCTCCCACCTATCTGAATGGGATGGGGCGGGGATGTATTTCGCCGGATCACCCGCTGTTTTTTACTTACTCGCGCCGCTTTGCCTTCAGTCAGGCGGATGTGACGCTGCTGATCGGGACCGCCATTGACTTCCGTTTAAATTATGGTGAACCTCCCTTCTTTCATCCGGAAACCAGGGTGATCCAGATTGATATTGACCAAACCGAAATCGGCCATAACCGGCCGGTTGACATCGGTATTATGGGAGACACCAGAGAAGTTATCAGGCAATTGCTGGCCGAATTGAATTCTGCCGGGATGAAGGATCGCTCCGGCTGGTTGAAAAAAGTGCGCGACCACGAACAGCAAAAAGAGCAGGGATTTTCGTCATTCCTGAATTCCGATGCAACTCCCATTCACCCCCTTCGTCTTCTCAAAGAGGTCCGGGATTTCCTGAATCCGGATGCCATCGTGGTGGGAGACGGCGGGGATATTGTTTCCTCAGCCGCTCGTATTCTGAAAATCCACCATCCCGGTCACTGGCTCGATCCGGGGAGGCTGGGATGCCTGGGAGTTGGTACCGGTTTCGCCTTGGCTGCCAAACTCGCCCGGCCGGATAAACAGGTCCTGATTATCCACGGCGACGGTGCCTTCGGTTTCAGTGCCATGGAATTTGATACCATGGTCAGGCACCGGATTCCCGTGGTTTCGGTGATTGGCAATAATCTGGGTTGGTCCTCCGTTCCGCCGGGCAGCAAACCGCCGGCCCGTTGCCTGGGGCCTGTCCGCTACGAGGAAGTGGTCAAGGCGCTGGGCGGTTACGGCGAGTTAGTGGAGAAGCCGCAGCAAATCCGACCGGCACTGGAGAGGGCCTTTGCCTGCGGTTTACCCGCCGCTATCAATGTAATGATTGATACCACTATAGGTTACGGTCACGAAACATCCCCCTTTGAAGTAAAAGGCGGATGAGAACGGATTGCGGCAAAACTTTCGTTGGTATTTAAACCTCTTCCAGCCTATTGCGAATTTTTGTCAAAAAGGTCCTGGCGGTTTCAATATGTTCAATCATGTATTTTTCCGCCTGATGGGAATCCCGTGCGCGTAATGCTTTCAGCAGGTCATCGTGAGTTCGGGTGGGTAAATCATAATCAACGCACAAAGGGGTCCAATAGGAGAAAAATAGATTATTTAGCAATGATCCCAGCACACACAAAATCCCGCTGCGGGATTCCTGGGCCAAAACCACATGGAACGACTTATCACATTCCCGGAACGTTTCGAAATTCTTCTGTTCGGCAGCTTCCACCATTTTATGGTTGATTTGCTCTAATTTGGCCAGACCTTCTTCGGTGATATATTCCGCCGCTCGGCGGGCAAAAACCGGTTCGATGGCCATGCGGGTTTCAATGATAATCTCGGCATTGGTATCGGTATAGGTTTCCAGGATGGGGGTAAGAAATTTCAAACTACCCACCGGATCAAACTTCCCCACGAACCAGCCCGCCCCCTGCCGGGACTGTACCAGACCAATGGTCTGAAGGGTAAACAAAGCCTCCCGCAGCGAATTGGCTCCCACCCGTAAAAGTTCACATAACTCGCGCTGGGAAGGAAGTTTACTGCCGGGAACCAGCTTGTGATTTTGGATATATTTTATCAATTCCGGAACGATTCGTTCCGCTCTTTTGGGTTCATCCAGCGGCCCGATATTTTTTCGTTTTATTTGGGGTTTTGTACTGTTTGCAGGCAAGGTTTCTGAATGAACAATCTGTTTGAGAAAGTCATGAGGCTTATTTTCCGCTGTCAGTTTATTGGATTCAGCATCGTCTAACATCTTATAATCATTACTCCTCAACCGGTCTGAGATAGGTTATTTTTACCAAACTACCTAAGTTTTATAACTTATCCTTTGGATTGAAGGTGTAAAATAACACCTCTTAATTATATGTCAAATACAAATTCTAAACTCCCAACGCCGGTTTTATATTTCTTATTAACATTATCGCGTTGAATATATATCCTATGTGATAAGATATAACTTAGTGAGCCTTTGTAGGAGAATAACATGAAAAAAACGTTGGTTATCGGGTATTTCCTGTTGGTGCTGCCGTGGCATTCACTGCTGGCGGAAGAGAAGTCTCTGTGGGGTCTGGATAAATCGCACTGGAAGGAGGTATCGTTTCAGGCTAAATGTGACGGGACGGAACAAAAATATGCTATCCTTCTCCCTGAAAACTTTAATCCGGAAAAGCGGCATGATTTACTGTTGATGTTTCATGGTATGTACGGGGATCGCTGGCAGTTGTATGAGCTGCGGGATCACGGGCCGAGTCAGGCGATTTATGAAATTGCCGCCGAAAATAATTTGATTGTGGTGACACCCGATTATCGGATTGATCAGTGGATGGGACCCAAGGGAGAGGCGGACACCCTGCAGATTCTGGTTGATTTGCAACGACAGTATCTTATTAACAAGGTTTTTATTGCCGGAGGGTCGATGGGCGGCTCGGCCGTATTGACTCTGGCGGCCCGGCATCCGTATTTGTTCGATGGGGTAATGAGCATGAACGGCACAGCCAACTATCTGGAATATGAAAATTATCAGGAGTATATCCAGAAGGGATTTGAAGGTACGAAAGAGGACATCCCCCTTGAATATAAAAATCGCAGTGCCGAATACTGGCCGGAAAATATTATCATGCCCATCGGGTTGTCGGTGGGCGGCCAGGATGGTGCGGTTCCGCCGCACAGCGTGACCCGGCTGGCCAGGGTATTGCAAAAAATGAAACGAAAGGTCCTGTTTTTCTATCGGGAAAACGAAGGCCACGGGACCAGTTATGAGGATGCCCGGGCGATGCTCGAATTTATCATGGATCTGCCGCCGCGCGCATCGGAACCGAAGGACTCACCAGTTCAGGCAGGCCAGTAACTACAACATGTTATCCGGTGATGGGATTAGCGGCCTTGAAAGTCCGGTTTTCTTTTTTCGAGAAAGGCCTTCATACCTTCCTTCTGGTCTTCGGTTTGGAAACACCGGCTGAACAGTTCCTGTTCTTTCTGGGCCGCCTGATCGGGGGGGAGCCTATGGCCGGCTTGCAAAGCCTCTTTGGCATAACGCAGGATAAGGGGCGAATTTTTAAGTAGATTTTGCATGAGGTTGACGGCGGTTTCGATTAAGTTGGTTTTATCCACCACCTGATCCACCAGTTTCAGGACCAAAGCTTCCGTGCTGGTGATGATTTTCCCGCCTAAAACCAGGTCGCGGGCGGTAGGAAATCCCACCAGACGGGCCAATCTTCGGCAGCCGCCCCAGCCGGGGATGATACCCAGGTTGATCTCCGGCTGGCCCAGCTTGGCTTCCACGGCGGCGAGGCGGTAATCGCAGGCCAGGGCCAGTTCGCAGCCGCCGCCCAGTGCCGTGCCGTTGATGGCGGCGGCAGTAACGGCTTTGAAATTCTCGATTTTGTCGAAGACCCGGTTGCCCAGCCGGGAAAATTCCAGGGCCTCCCCGGCATTCATATTTGCCATCTGTTTGATATCGGCGCCGGCAGCAAAGGCCTTGCCGGCTCCGGTAATAATCAGACCCTGTAGGGAAGGAGTGTTTTCCAAATCCTCCAGCAGCGACAGAAATTCCTTCTGGACCTCCATGCTGAAGCTGTTGAGGACCTGCGGCTGATTCATCGTTACGATGGCAATATGGTCGTTTTGTTCCAGCAGAAAATAGTTCATGATTTGCGGCCCTCTGGGGGATAGGCATGAAAACCGGAACCGGTTTTTTTGCCGAGTTTACCTTCCCGCACCAGTTTCTGCAGGACGGGTGCGGGCTGGTATTTGGCGGATTTGAGCTGCGCTTGCAGCGTTTCCATAATGGCCAGGCACACATCCAGGCCGATTAAATCGGCCAGCGTCAGAGGACCGAGGGGGTGATTGGCCCCGAGCTGCATGGCTTTGTCGATATCCTCCGCGGAGGCAATCCCATCGCCGAACAGGCAGGCTGCTTCATTAATCATGGGAATCAGCAGGCGATTCACGATAAAACCGGGCGACTGATTGACCGTCACCGGTTCCTTGCCCAGTTTCAGGACAAACTGCCGGGCCTGTTCAAAGGTTTGTGGGGAGGTGGCCGGGGTTTTCACCAGTTCCACCAGTTTCATGGCGGGGACCGGATTGAAAAAATGCATGCCGATTACTTGTTCCGGCGCGGATGCCGATTCCGCCAGTTCGCTGATTTTTAGCGCCGAGGTATTCGAGGCAAGAATGGCTTGCGGGGAGATTATACCGGCAAGCAGGGCAAATAGTTTGGTTTTTACCTCCCGGTTTTCCGTCGCCGCTTCGATTACCAACTGGCTGGAAGAGGCGGCGGTCAAATCGGTGCCATAATGAATGTTCCGCAGGGCTTTGGCTCGCTCGGCTTCTGTCATTTTTTCTTTTTCGATGCTGCGTGCCAGGATTTTCTCCACACTCTTTTTCCCTTTGGCCAGAAGGTCTTCGGTGATATCAACCATATGCACGGTAAAACCGGCGGATAGTACGGCGGAGGCAATTCCGGCCCCCATGGTCCCGGCCCCGATGACGGTTACTTCTTGGATTTCCATGGTCTAATCACTCCTTTTTACTATACAGGCCATGCCCATGCCGCCGCCGACGCACAGGGAAGCCAGACCGGTTTTTCGATTTCGTTTTCGCAGCGCATGTAACAGCGTAACCAGAATCCGGGCGCCGGAGGCCCCGATGGGGTGCCCCAGAGCGATGGCACCGCCGTTGACATTAACTTTGGCCCGGTCGATTCCGGTTTCCTGCAGTACCGCCAGGGATTGAGCGGCAAAGGCTTCGTTCAATTCAAAAAGATCGATCGCATCCAGGCGGATACCGGTTTGGCGGCATACTTTGGGGATGGCGGCGGCGGGGCCGATTCCCATAATGGCCGGATCAACACCGGCAGAGGCAAAGCCGATCAGCTCCGCCAGTGGCGTCAGGTTTTTCTCCCGGATCACATCTTCGCCGGCCAGCAGCAGCGCTGCCGCCCCGTCATTAATACCAGAGGAATTGCCGGCGGTGACCGTTCCATCTTTCCGGAAAGCGGGTTTGAGCTTGGCCAGCACCTCCAGCGTCGTGTCCGGGCGGGGATGTTCATCGGTTTTAAATTCGATGGTTTCCTTGCGATTTTTAACCGGGACCGCAACGATTTCCTCGGCAAAGGCCCCGCCGGCCAGGGCCTGGGCGGTCTTCTGCTGGCTCTGGACGGAAAATTCATCCTGCTGCCGGCGGGAAATATGATATTTTTCCGCCAGGTTTTCCGCCGTTATACCCATATGATAGTCGTTGAGAGCACACCACAACCCGTCTTTCACCATGGAATCGACCAGCGGAGCGTCATTCATCCGCAAGCCGAAGCGGGCGCCGGGAACCAGATAGGGAGCCTGGTTCATATTTTCCGTCCCCCCGGCCAGAATTACCTCTGCCTCCCCGCAGGCAATCGCTTGAAAGGCCAGTTGTACGGCCTTCATGCCGGAGGCACAAACTTTGTTCACGGTGAAGGCGGGAATTTCAGCACTCAGGCCGGCCTGGATGGCGGTCTGCCGGCTTACATTCTGTCCCAGGCCGGCAGATAACACATTGCCGAATATCACTTCCTCGATAGTCCCAGCGTCGATACCGCTTTCCGCAATCAACTCTCTGGCTACGGCCGCCGCCATATCCACAGCGCTGACGATTTTCAGATTTCCGTCGAACGTTCCGATAGCGGTTCGTTTCGCGGCGATAACAAATACCTTTCTCATTTGCCAACCTTACTCTTTATTTGTCATTCTCTTGAATTTGTGCCAGCTTTTTAGCCAGTTTTTTCTTGTCTTCCAGGTTCGACAGGCGGCCGATCATAATTCGCTGGGCCTGGGGGGAACCAGCCCCATGCAGAGATTCGACCAGATATCCCACCGCGGAAGACCCGATCGTCATATTCTCAATCAGCCGCATTAGTTTCATCCGGTTTTCCATCGAAATCCCTTCCCCGCCAACCAGATATTTCTCCAGATACGCCCGGACCTGGGGATCCCGCCAGTCCTTGGCGGAAGGGGCGGTGACCATCAGGCCGCCGGCAATATCCTGGAGCAGGCGGGCGATCTCGTACGGGAACCGGGTCACATTCTGTTTGCAGATGTTCGCCAGCAGAATATCGATCAGATATACCCCGGAGCCGGTCCTGGCCCCCTGGGCGGAACAGGCAATCCCGCAGGAGAACATGGTTTCGTTCAAGTGGCACATTTCGATAATCTTATCCTTCACATGCGAGGCGTTTTTGACGCCGTTGTAATCGGCTATGGCGGCGGCGGCCCCGATCATCACATCACCCACGCCCACCTTGCACCCGCCGTAGCTTTGCCGGTGATATCCGGCAAAACACTCCACCAGCAGGGAGGTGAAATCGTATTCCCCATCCATGAACACCCGTTCGGCGGGTACGAAAACATCATCGAAAATAACCAGGCATTCCTGCCCCCCGTAACAACTGTTGCCGCAGTCGATTTTCCCTTCCGGCGACGCATCCAGCTTGCGCAGGTCGGAAGCCTGCCGGCCGTAAATATAAGTGATTCCCCCGGCTTCTGCCGGTACCGCGCAACAGAGGGCGTAATCCTTATCTTCCGGCCGCATCATGATCGTAGGCATCAGCAAATGCTCATGCGAATTGATGGCCCCGGTCTGATGGGCCTTGGCGCCCCGAATGACAATCCCGTCTTTTCTGCGTTCCACCACCCGCACATACAGATCCGGGTCCGCCTGATCCGCGGGACGCTTGCTGCGGTCCCCTTTGACATCGGTCATGCACCCGTCAATCGTCCAATCATTTTCTTCTACCTGAAGCATATAATCTCGAAAACGCCGATGGTAGTCGGTTTGGTGTTTTTTGTCGATTTCATAAGTGGTTATGTACGTGGCGTTTAAAGAATCCATTCCCACGCAACGCTGAAAACAGGTTCCGGTCAGCCGCCCCAGAACCCGCTGCAGTTTGACCTTTTTCATCAGGTCGTCGATACTTTGATGCAAATGGCAAAACCGGTTGATGGTGTTGCCGGTCAGGGCGGATTGCGCGGTGGCCAGATCGCGATACTGTGGGTCGTGAGCCAGATCATAGGTCAAGGCCACCGAATTGATGGACAATTTCACAATCGGGTGGTCCACCACATTTTCGATTTTCTCACCATTTAAATAGACAGTAAGCGATTTTCGATTTCGCAGACTCTGCCGGTATTCTTCACCGGTCATCAATTTATTTTTGGCTTTTGGGGAAACAACCATGTCTTTTCTTCCTGTCTGGCTCGCTTAGAGTATAATGTAGAAAATCAGTCTGACGTAATTTCGTCCAGCTTCACTTCCCGCCCTTCCTTGGCGGACCGCTGAATTGCCCGGCAGAACTGATGTACCCGCTTGCCTTCCTCGCCGGTCAAATCCGCCTGCCGGCCGTCCCGGACCGCATGGACAAAGTCGTGTACTCCCAGGATAAAGCTGGTGCCCCAATCGGTATCCAGATTGGAAAATTCGGTGGTTACTCCATCCCGGTACATCACCACCGGTGGCCGGTCCAGCAGCATGGAAGAACAGCGGTTCACCCAGATAAAACCGCGGCGGCCGGTGATTTCAAACCATTCGTCTTCCGGGAAATACTTGGACCGGACCAGCATATCCCCGGACGTGATGGCTTCGTAGGTGCCGTATTTTTCCGCATTTTTGTACTTCCAGGTCACTACGACGGGACTGTCGATAATTCCATATTTGGTGGGACGATAGGTGATCCAGGCATGTACCTTCTCCACATCTCCCATCAGCCACATCGCCACCGAAAACAGGTGATAACCGTAATCGAAGATGACCCGTCCTCCGCCGCAGCGGGCCGGGTCGTAACGCCAGATCATCATCTCATCCTGTACATCCCACCCTTTGAGTGAACCCAGCGTTACTTTCATCCGCATGGAAAGCGGATCGCCGATCTCCCCGGCCTGCAAAAGCTCCATCGCCTTGACCAGCGGCGGATAATACCGGAAATTCTCGAAGACCCGCAGCATGGTACCGCTTCGTTTCGAGGCATTGATGATCGCATCGCATTCGGCTACGGTCATGGCCATCGGTTTTTGCAGGGAAAGCGGTTTGCCAGCCTCCAGGGTATCTACTCCGATTTTCGCATGTAAATTATGAGGAACAATCACTTCGACCGCCTCCACCTTCGGATCTTTTAGCAAATCCCGGTAGTCGAGATACGCTTTTTCAACTTTCCATTCGGCTTTCCGCTGCTCCAGCCGCTTGGGATCGACATCCGCGATTGCGTACAGTCGGCCCGGACTTGTTTCCTTATTATACCCTTCGTAATGCATGGCCGATATATGCCCCACACCGATAATTCCTACGTTCAGTTTAGACACAAATGGCTCTCCTTATGCAGCATGATTTACAAATGAATCAAACCGATACTCCTGTCCCTGGGGATTCAGGATTTATTTTTCATGGTCTGGTAATAATCAAAGGCATCTTTGGGTTTCATGTTTTCATGAACGACCTTACCGATCGCCTGTATCATGGCCTGGGGGGATTCACTCTGAAATATATTTCGTCCCATATCCACCCCGGCCGCGCCTTCCTGGATTGCCCGGTAGGCCATGGTCAGGGCCTCCAGCTCCGGCAGTTTCTTGCCTCCGGCCATAATCAGCGGTACCGGACAGGAAGCCACGATGGTTTCAAAATCTTCCGGGACATAATAGGTCTTTACAAAATGCGCCCCTAGCTCCGCGCAAATCCGGCAGGCCAGCCGGAGATATTTGGCATCACGTACCATTTCTTTGCCGACGGCGGTCACCGCCAGGGTTGGGATACCATAACGAAGGCCGGTATTAATCAGTTTGGCCATGTTATTAACCGTGCGGGTTTCGTGGATTCCACCGATAAACACCTGACAGGTCAATGCCGCCACATCCATCCGGATGGCATCTTCGATATCCACGGCAATTTCCTCATCCGACATTTCCTTTAATATGCTGGGCCCGCCGCTGCAGCGCATCACCACCGGTTTGCCGAGAGTGGGGGGGACCACTGTCCGCAGAATCCCGCGGGTGAGCATTAACGCGTCGGCAAACGGCATGAGCGGTACGATGGTCAGATCAATACGCTCCAAACCGGTGGTGGGGCCTTGCACATACCCGTGATCTATGGCAATCATCACGGTGCGACCGGTTTTCGGATTGAAAATTCGGGCCAGCCGATATTTCATTCCCCATTCCAGATGGCCCGCCCCTTTCAGAAAAAATCCCGGTGTCTGCTGGGGAATATCTACAAAAAATTCCTTCTCTTTCTGACTCGTATCTTCGCCTGGCATGAATACCTCCTTAGCCGATCCGTCAGATTCCTGTAAGGTGTTTGCTGGCACTCGGCATTGTTACATGGTTATCTGACAATCTATTAAATCTAAAATTTACAACAGCACTCATAACTTAACACATAGGTTATAAAACCATCCTATTCGTTTCTCGATGTTGGGTCAATAAGAAATTTCAAAATTACTTTTTACCCCGAAAACCACCTAAGAGAAAAGCTCAACAAATGGCAATATATAAAATACTTATTATTCATAATATCATATTTAATAATGACTTATATTAACTTTGATGGTGAAATTTCTTTCTGGTCTGCTTTTGTGTTGACACCTTAAAAATATTCCAATATACTTAACATATATCCTATGTGATAAGTATTGTGTTATAAATATTTTAAGGTTTTATTATGGTTATCAAAGCTAAAAATGAAAAACGGGATAAACAAACCCAAACAGGTTTGGAACGAGTTCAGCCAGCTGCAGAAGTAAAACATAAAGGTAAGGTAGTACGGATTACCAAAGTTAAGCCCTTTCCAGTGCAATATCCCACCGGCGAGTATGTTTCCCGGATGTTAATCGATGTTTATAACTCCGGATCGGAAAAGCTTCAGGTCAATCATGGCCTGCTCAAGCCCGGCTGTGGCGTGCCGGGCGGCGATCATGGCCCCCACGATGAAATCTACATTGCCTTTAACGGCCAGGCCCTGCTCAATCTCGATTATAAGGAATATATTATCCAAAGAGGGGATATTGTCTTTATCCCGGCTCATACCTTTCATTCCGTAAAAAATCTCAGCAAAACGGAAGATTTTGAATTTATTACCGTCTGGCCCGGTCAGCCCGCCCCCGGCGGTAATGATATCTATGAAATGCGGCAACGGCAATGGGGTACGACCTACCTGGAAGTCGATGAATAATTTCTTCTAGTGGTTTTCCATGCGACATCAGTTTCCTTATGCCGGTTTGGATTCGATCGAAGTTCCAGATGCAAATATATCCGGTGTGTACCGCCTGCCGGATAGCGGGAACGCGCTGGATAGTCTTGAGATTATCCAGGCAGCTTTGGAAGTGCCTATTGGCTGTGCCAGGCTTTCCCATACAGTAAAGCCCGGCATGAAGATTCTTATCACGGTGGACGATAGCAGCCGCAGCACCCGGACCGACTTGATGTTGCCGATGATTTTGCAGGAGCTGGCGGCCGCGGCGATTCCCCGCCGGGCCATTCGCATCCTGATTGCCTTGGGGACGCATCGGCGGATGAGCCGCCGGGAAATGGAGGATAAATATACGGCACCGGTTGTTGAAAAGTATTCCTTTATCAATCCCGATTGGCAGGATCGCGCATCCTATCAAAGCATCGGTTCTTCCAGCGCAGGCTTTGACATCCGCATTCACAAGGCGATTTTGGAATCCGATTTTGTCATTGGGGTAGGACAAACCATTCCCCACATGATCGCCGGTTTTGGCGGCGGCTGCAAAATCATAAATCCCGGCTGTGCGGATGGCTCTACCATTGCGGAAATGCACTGGCTCAGCAGTACGGTAGCGGAAGACGGGCTTTTTGCTGTACGGGATAACGCGGTGCGGAAGGTGATAGACGAAATCGGAATCAAGGCCGGTCTGAAGTTTATCCTGAATGATGTACCGGACAGTCATGGGCAAGTCGCCGGCGCCTTTGCCGGGGATCCCATCCTGGCCCACCGGCAGGCTTGTGAGTTCGCCCGAAGGACTTGTCTGGTGCCGATACGGGAACAAACGGATATCGTTCTGGCCGATTCCTATCCGGCGGATTTGGATTTCTGGCAGGCTTTGAAGGCTCTAAACGCCGCGTGCGGTACTGTGAAAAAAGGCGGAACTGTCATTCTTGTCACCCCCTGTCCCGAAGGTGCCAGCAGTCAGCATCATGAGCTGACTACCTACGGTTATATGCCGGAGGAAAAGATTCGAGCGATGGTCGCCTCCGGCCAGTTGGACAAATGTGTCGGTGGTAATATGTATCTGGGAAGAAAACTGCTGGAAAAAGCCCGCGTGATCCTCGTCAGCAGGGGTATTTCCCGGGCAGATGCCCTCGCAATGGGTTTTCGCTGGGCGCCGGATGCCGCCGCCGCCCTGCGAGATGCCCTGGAGTATCACGGCGCCTCCGCTACCATCAATATCTTATACAAAAGTGCCAAAATGATCTGTACGGTACAGAAATTACAGAAAATGATATAATCATCAGAACCATAATCAATTCATAAGGAGAAATAGTATGAGAGAGTTCCATCATGTAGGAATCGTAACGACCGAAAAGCACAACAATGAGACCTATATTCCCGATGCCAAGGCGTATATCACCGATTTCGAGACGCATCCCTACCGGGTCGAATGGGTCCGCCATGAACCGGATTCCCCCGTTCCGGAAGTGACCAAAAAATATGCCCATGTCGCTTTCAAAGTGGATGATCTGGATGCAGAGCTAAAAGGCAAGAATGTCATCATCGAGCCGTTTTCCCCCTTTAAAGGTATGCGGGCCGCCTTCATCCTGACTGAAGATGGCGCCCCCATCGAGCTGATGCAGTTTGATGAATGACAAACCGGTTTGCCGCATGGATGTGGAAATAATTTCTTGAAACCAGAAATCCCAAGGTAAAGGGTGCTTGTATGGTTATGAAAAAATTCATTAACAACCCGGCCGATCTGACCAGAGAATTGCTGGAAGGTTTTGCCCTGGCCTATGCCGACAAAATAAAACTCCTCTCCGATAAGCTGGTGACCCGGGCCAAACCAAAAGACAAAAATAAGGTGGCCATCGTCTCATTAGGCGGTGCCGGCCACGAGCCGGCCTCCGGCGGTTTCGTCGGCGAAGGCATGCTGGATATTAATGTCGTCGGCGAAATCTTCGCCGCCCCCGGACCGCCCAAGGTGATCGAAGCCCTTCGCCTGGCCAATCGCCCGGCGGGCGTTCTGTTCATCGTTCTCAACCATGCCGGTGATGTGATGAGCTCCAACGTTGCTATGCAGATGGCGAAAAAGGAAGGTCTCCATGTGAAAATGATTCTCACCCACGAAGACATCGCCCCCGGCATCGATGTCCCTCCGGAAGACCGCCGCGGCCTAGTGGGCTGCGTGCCGCTGTTCAAGATTGCCGGGGCCGCCGCCGAAGCCGGCCAGCCGCTGGAGGATGTGTACCGTGTGGCAGAGAAATTCAACAATAATATGGCTACTCTGGCCGTGGCCGTAAAAACCGCCACCCATCCCTCCACCGGACAAAGCATCTTCGAGATGGCTGATGATGAAATGGAAATCGGCATGGGCCAGCACGGGGAAGGGGGCACCGGCCGCTCTAAGATGATGACTGCCGATCAGACCGCCGAGGTCATGCTCCCCAGCCTGCTCAAAGCAGTCAAAGCTCAAAAAGGCGACAGCCTTCTCATGCTCCTCAACGGCTCCGGCGCCACCACCTTAATGGAATTGTTCATTATCTTCCGTCGTATCCATCGTCTCCTTCAAGAGCAGAAAATCGACGTAGTGGCCCGCATCGATGAATATCTGACCGTACAGGAAATGGCCGGCTTTCAGATGTTCGCCGCGAAAATGGACCAGGAACTCTGGTCTCTTTGGAATGCCCCCTGTGATACGCCGTACTATACAGTCCAATAAAATACGAAAAAGATGAATATGAATGAATCATGTACCAACGAACAGATGATCAGGATGATTCTGGGTGCGGTGGAGAAAATCAAGGCCCATCATGCCTATCTCTCGAAACTCGATTCCGCTACCGGGGATGGCGACCACGGAACCGCCATGCTGCGGGTGGCCCAGTCGATCGAACGGACCATCCGTGAGTATCCGGTGGAACCGCTCAAAGACCGGCTGGAAAAGATTGGTTGGGCGGTTATGGGCGTTGATGGCGGTTCTACCGGCCCGTTAATGGGCAGTTTCTTTTCCGGTATGGCCGAGTCGCTGACCGATGGCCAGACCATAGCCGGCACACAAATGGCCGCCATGTTCACCAGTGGACTCGAACAGGTGCGTACCCTTACCGCGGCAAAAGTCGGGGATAAAACCATGATCGACGCCCTGGTCCCAGCCGTAGCAGCCTTTCAAAACGCCATCGAACAAAACGTTTCGATTCCGACCGCCTTACAGCAGGCCGCCGCTTCTGCCGCCCAGGGAGCGGAGGCTACCAAAAACATGCAGGCTCGCTTCGGCCGGGCCAGAAATCTCGGCGACCGTACCCTCGGCCATGCCGATCCCGGCGCTACCTCCACCGCCCTGATTTTTCAGGGTTTTTCGGAAAGTTTTACCACAACGGGATGAATATACCATTGCAGGAAAACGTCTTATGAATAATTTCACCTATTACAATCCGGTTCAGATGGTTTTTGGCAAAGGTTCCATTGCAAAACTTTCGGAATTCATTCCGACCGACAAAAAAATCATGGTGATCTATGGCGGCGGTTCCATCAAACACAATGGTGTTTATAATCAGGTACTCCAGGCCTTGAGACATTACTGCCTGGTCGAGTTTCCGGGTATCGAACCCAATCCGCAATATGATACCTGTCTCCAGGCCGTCGATTCGATCCGCAAACAGCACGTGGACTACCTATTGGCGGTCGGTGGTGGTTCCGTAGTGGATGGAACTAAATTTATCGCTGCGGCTGCCTGTTACGAGGGCAAGGACCCCTGGGAAATCTGCACTTCACGCGGGGATATCATTCAAAGAGCCTTGCCCCTGGCCTGCGTCCTGACCCTGCCGGCCACCGGTTCGGAGATGAATTGCGGCTCGGTCATCTCCCGCGCCGCCCTGCATGAAAAACGTACCGTCATCAGTCCCCATACCTTTCCCCGGTTTTCCATCCTGGATCCGGAAACCACCTATTCCTTGCCCCAAAAGCAGCTTCGCAACGGCATTGTCGATTCCTTTGTCCATGTCCTGGAGCAGTATATTACCTATGAATTGCAAACACCGCTTCAGGATCGGCAGGCCGAGGCGATCCTGCTGACCCTGCTGGAACTGGCCCCGCGGATTCAGGAAAACAATCCTGACTTCGAGGCGCGGGCCAGTTTTATGTGGTGTTCCACCCAGGCCCTGAACGGCCTGATTGGCTGCGGCGGTGTGGCGGACTTTGCCTCGCATGATATCGGCCATGAATTGACCGCTTTTTTCGGCCTGGCACATGCCGAATCGATAGCCGTGGTTTTACCCGCCCTCTGGAAACATCAACTCATGAACAAAATCGATAAATTAGCCCAGTATGCCGACCGGATCTGGAATATTCGGAACGAAAGCAAAGAAATGAAAGCCCGGGCTGCCATCGACCGAACAGTCGATTTTTTCCATTCCTTGGATATGCCGACCCGGCTGCGCGATTATCAGATTGAAAAAGATTCTCTGGAAAATGTGGTACAATATTTTCAAAATCAAAAATTCGTACTGGGCGAAAGAAAAAACATCACCGCCCCGCAAATCCGGCAGATTTTACAGGATTGCTGGTAAAAGGACATGAAAAAAACCATATTATTGATATTCCTGCCTTTTATCTTCTTGATTGCCCAAGCAGAGGCTTTCGACTCACCGATTGGCGATCTCAATGATGATAAAATAGTGAATATAGAGGATATGACGCTGTTTGCCCGGCAATGGCTGGATTCTCCGGGTGGTACTGCTGATTTGGTGGGTGAAGATGGGGTCAATCTGTCGGATTATGCCGTTTTTTCTCAGAACTGGCTTTATGTTCCCTTGGTGATCAGCGAATTTATGGCTCAAAATGACCATTACTTCTCCGATGGTATCGGAACCTACCCGGATTGGATTGAAATTTATAATCCCTTGCCCGGTTCGGTTTCTTTACAGGATTGGTATTTGACCGACGATCCCAATAATTTACATAAATGGCCCTTTCCCGGCACAGCCAGTATTGCCGGTGGAGGGTATCTGTTGGTTTTTGCCTCTGAAAAAGCGGCCTATTATTCCAGCCCCGATCCCGCCGGTTATTATCATGTCAATTTTAAGCTGGATGGCGGCGGTGAATATCTGGCCCTGGTTCACAGTAACAAGGTAATCCACGCCTATACGCCGGAGTATCCCGACCAGACGGATAATGTCTCTTTTGGCCTGGGACTCAAATCAACCGGGACCACGACTCTGATTTCCTCTCCTTATCCCGCGCAGTATCTGGTACCTCCCGACAGTTCCCTGGAGTTGACCTGGACGGAAGCGGACTTCGATGACTCTTCCTGGAACTCCGGCTATTCCGGCATCGGGTACGAAACCTCCCCGGAAAACTACTATAATCTGATTAATGCAACCGTGCCGGTACATATTCCGACTTTTTATTCCCGGTTTCATTTTTTGGTCGAAAATTCTTCCGAAATCACTCATTTGATAGTACGGGTCAGATATGACGATGCTTTTGTCGCCTATCTGAATGGTGCCGAAGTGGCCCGCAGTGAATATGCCCCCGATCCGGCCCTGTGGAACTCCCCGGCCCTGAGTTGCCCTCTGGATTCTTCTGCCTTTGTTGAATATGATATATCGGCCCATATTCCTCAGCTTCGCAGCGACAGCGACAATGTCCTGGCGATCCACACCTTGAATTGTAATTATACCACCAGTACCGATATGCTGATTCTGCCGGAACTGGCGGCGACTCTGCAAACGGAATACGATACCGATGTTCCCATGTTTTTTGCCGGCCCTACTCCCGGAGTAAAAAATAGCGGCGGTACTCCTTATATTGTGGCTCCGCATTTTTCCCGCTCCTGCTGTTTGTTTACGGAGAATTTCAATCTGGAACTGACGGCGGATTCTCCCTCCGCTGTTATTTATTATACCCTGAATGGGTCCGATCCGACTTCTTCTTCGCCGGTCTATTCCGGTCCGATCGCCATTACCGCCGGCACCCTGGTGAAAGCCGCGGTGTATGAGCCGGGTATCGGCTGGAGCAAGGTGGCCGCCCAGGGCTATTCCAAGCTGGATCCCACTACCCAGGCTTTTAATAGTGACATACCGATTGTGGTAATTGATACGTTCGGTAACGAGATTGATGTGAACGAAAGAAATGTTTACACGCTGGCCAATGCGGTATTTATCGATGTGGATCCCATTGCCGGCTGGGCCGATATAACTAATATCCCTTATTATGCCGGGCTGGGCGGGATTCGGGTACGGGGGCAGTCTTCGGCTTTGATGCCGAAAAAAGGGTACAAATTCGAGACCTGGAATAAAGTGTCTGAGGAAAAAAATGTTTCGCTTCTGGGTATGCCCGCGGAATCCGATTGGGCGTTTTTTGGGCCGATTTTTGATAAGACCTTGATGCGGGCTATCCTGGCGTTTCAATGGAGTAATGAAATCGGCCGCTATGCCCCGCGTACCCGGTATTGTGAAATGTTTTTAAATACCAACGGCGGCAATGTGGTCCTGGGGGACCTGGGAGATGTAAATCCGGATTCTCCCTATGACTATCCGGGTGATTATGTCGGTTTTTATGTCCTGATGGAAAAAATAAAGTCCGGACCTTACCGCGTGGATATCGCCAAACTGGAACCTGAAGACGTCGCGGAGCCGGAAATGACCGGCGGTTATATTCTCCAGTCGGACTGGAATAACACCTTTACCACCTCTTACGCCGATTTTGAATATGTCGAACCGGATGCCGCGCAAATAACCTCTGCCCCTGCCCAGAGCGCCTGGATTCAAAATTACCTTAATGAGTTCGGGAATGTATTGTATAGCAGTAATTTCGCTGATCCGGTGAACGGCTATAGTAAATATATCGATATCCCCAGCTACATTGATTTGGACATATTAATGGAATTCTATAAAAATAACGACGGCAATATGTTCAGCACGTATCTGCACAAGGACAGGTCCGGCAAGCTTACCATGGGACCGGCCTGGGATCAGGACCAAATCTTCGGATTGTTCAGCTTTTGCAACCTCTCGCTCCCTTCGATTTGGTATAAAGATGAGCGGGGAGACTCCTGGCCTCATATGCGCGCCTATCATCGGCTGTACCAGGATCCTGAATTTTATCTGGCATGGTGGGACCGCTGGTGCCAGTTGCGGCGCAATGAATTTCGAGTTTCCCAATTACAGGCGGATACCGATACGAAGGCAGCTCAATTTGCCAAAGCTCAGGTACGTAATTTCCAGCGCTGGCCGGTAATGGGAAAGATTATTTGTACTTTCCAGGGAACGTGCATTGCGAATGCCTTTCCTACCTATCAGCAAGAAGTTGATTATTTGAAGAACTGGATGGCAGCTCGGAGTGCCTGGATGGATTCGCAGTGCCCTTATAACACACCCCCGGCGTTTGCGCACAATGGAAACCACGTCCCCGCCGACCAGCCGGT
>JAKQBU010000406.1 GCA_029573975.1 Planctomycetota bacterium | reverse complement strand
TCATCTACAAAAAATTGAAGCGGTCGTTCCGGAATGAACGGCTTTCCTGGCGGGTGGATGCCAACGGGGCCTGGGATATCGATACGGCGGTGGCCATGAGCGAGATTCTTTCGCAAATGGAGGTCTATTGCCTCGAACAGCCGATCGCCGCTGGCGACCAAAGCCACTGGAAGACCCTGGCGGATCTGTCGCAAGTCCCGCTCATGGCCGACGAATCGCTGTTGAGCAGCGAAGACGCCGAATATTTCGCGCAAAATGACCTGGTGGACTATTTCAATATCCGCATCAGCAAAAACGGCGGCCTGCTCCCCTCTTTGCGCCTCGCGGAAATCGCCTATAAATGGGGACGAGAACATATCCTCGGCGCCATGGTCGGCGAATCGGGCATCCTGGCCGCGGCGGGCATCCAGTTCCTCCAGATGGTTCCGCACACCGCCGCCGCCGAAATCGCCTACAGCACCTTTTTGCTGCGGGAAGACCTGGTAACCCCCCCCATCCGTTTTGGCTATGGCGGAAAACTGCGGAAATTAAACGGCCCCGAACTGGGAGTCGAAGTTAAAAAAGACCGGCTGGCAAAATATTTGGCGGCCTCCCCCAGAAAAATCGGCTTGGCGTGACTAGAATAGGGTATAGACAGGACGGCGGATATCAAGCCGGTTGCGTGCTGGAATGTTATCGGATCACAACATTGGAGAAAAGGCCCTGCTGATTGTTACCGGTTCCACCTTACGGGCGGAACAGGCCGATCGCCCGCTGGCCTATAAACTCAAAACCAGCATTGAGGAAATAATAGGAAAAGAGCAGGGGGATTTTCCGGTTATCGTATTGAGCGATCTGTGGTATCTGAATTCCGAAATGCTGCAGAAAATTCCGGTGATTTCCATCGGCGGACCTGGCGTAAATGCTCTATCTGCCCATCTTTACAAAAAACTACCTAACGCCTTTGTCGTTGATAACACCCTGGTTATTCAGATGGACATGACCTTTGCCGATTTCCGCGCCTCGATCTGGGGGACCGATCATCCCATGACCGTCAAGGCGCTGGAAATATTCATCGGCAGGGGGTATCTCGATCAATACCTGCAGGCGGTTCTCAGCCGGGCCGAATGAGAAAAAGGTACGGGTGCAATCCGGCCGCAAAACTGGGAAAATCCAGGATAAGCCCTTGTGGAACCCTGACGAACTTGTTAACATGGCCCGGAAATGTTGCCAGAAACCGTGTGCAGGGAATAAAGGAGTACTAAAATTGGCAAAAAAAACTGTGAAAAAAAACACCCAGAAAAAAGAAAATTATCTCTTTACCAGTGAATCGGTCAGCATGGGCCACCCCGACAAGGTCGCCGATCAAATTTCGGACGCCATCCTGGATGCCATGCTGGAGCAGGATCCCTATAGCCGGGTAGCCTGCGAAACTCTCATCACAACCGGCATGGTCGTCATCGCAGGTGAAATTACCAGCCAGGCAATCGTGGATATCCCCGCTGTGGTTCGCGCCAAGCTGTGCGAGATCGGATATACCGACAGCAAATTCGGCATTGACGGCAATACCTGCGCCGTACTGATCAACCTAGATAAGCAATCGCCCGATATCAGCCAGGGGGTAACGGAAGGGCAGGGCCTTTACAAGGACCAGGGCGCCGGGGATCAGGGGATCATGTTTGGCTATGCCTGCCGGGAAACCCCCGTTTTGATGCCTCTGCCCATCCATCTGGCCCATCGGCTAGTCGAAAGGCTGGCACAACTGCGAAAATCCAAAAAACTGCCCTGGCTGCGTCCCGATGGCAAGAGCCAGGTAACCGTGGAATACGACGGCCATCACCCGGTCCGTATCGACACCGTAGTGATTGCCACTCAGCATGATCCCGATATCAGCTACAACCTTCTCCGCAAGGCAGTTATTCAACAGGTCATTATGCCAATCCTGCCCAAAAAACTTGTTGATAAGGATTTAAAAATCCTGATTAATCCGACCGGCCGGTTCGTCGTCGGCGGTCCCCAGGGCGACTGCGGCCTGACAGGGCGAAAAATCATCGTCGATACCTACGGCGGGGCCGGCTGTCATGGCGGCGGGGCCTTCAGCGGCAAGGACCCCTCGAAAGTGGACCGTTCTGCCTCCTATATGGCCCGTCATGTCGCCAAAAATATCGTGGCCGCCGGGCTGGCGGAAAATTGTGAGGTCCAGCTTGCCTATGCCATCGGGGTGGCTGAACCCGTGTCGGTCAAGGTAAGTACTAAAGGTACCGGCAAGGTCGAAGATTATCGCCTCACCGAGATTGTCCGCAAGGTCTTTCCCCTTACACCCAAGGGGATCATCCAGCACCT
>JAKQBU010000399.1 GCA_029573975.1 Planctomycetota bacterium | reverse complement strand
GCGATATTGCCCTCTTTGGCCTGTTTCAGCAGGGACCGAACCACGTCCCGCAGGTCTTTCGGTGTCACCGCCGCCAGCAGGGTTTTGCGCAGCTCCGCCACCTGCTGGGCGAAGGGATTGCCCGGACCGCCGCCGTTGCCTTTGGTGAATTGCCCCTTGTCATCCCTGCCGTTTGCCCCGTTTGGTAACGGATTTTCCGTCATTTTTCCATCCCTCCACATGCCTTGAACACCAGAGCCGGCGCCCTGCCCGCCCGGACCGCCTCGGCGTTATCGGCCAGAAACCGCTGATATGCCGGGCAGTCCTCCAATTTCGTTCCCACCTCAAAGAAAACCAGCGGTGGGGGCCATTTAATCCCGATCCCCGCCGATTTTTCCAGGTCCTCGATCCGTTTGGTTAAATTCCTACTGTTTTTCATAGTGTACCTCCAATAAAGCCGCGATAGCCGGATGAAACTGAACCTTTTGCCCGGCAAAATCCCCATGAATCCATCGAATCAGATCGGCAAAGGTATTGATTCCCTTTTTGTCCGAAACTGCCTCTTCCATCGCCGCCAGCCGCTTTTCAATATTTCGCATAATTCAAACCGCCTTTCCGCTCAGCCGCAGCCAGAACAGGGCCAGCAATGCCCCATAGACTGCTGCCATAAGCCAATGGATCAACTTCATGTGTGTAATCATATCAAAATCCCTTTCTATTGTGGATAAAATACGTCCAGAATACCCCAGGATTGACGATCTGGAAAAAGACGACCCCAACACGTCCAGAGCCTTGATCGTTGAATTGACGACCCACAGACCGCATGTAAGAGGGATTTCCAGAATCCCAATGGGTGTTTACCATTCACTTCCCACTCCTTTTGCTGGCCAGTTCCATGATCTGCCGCCGGGTGTCCGCGTCCAGGCTGGGCCATACCCTGTTAAGCTGGGTAAGTTCCGGGTCAAATGGCAGATTTTCCCCCTGATTTTGGCAGTTTTTGGGCAGTACCCCTTTTTTGTTTTCTTCTAAATCCTTATTCTGTAAGTCTTTATGATTTTTACTACACAGGTTCGAGTCCTGTATCGCCCAGTACTTATAACTCATTATAACTCTAATTTATCTAGCTTTGAAAAATCACTTGGTAACGGCTAGTCTTAAGAGACGGGCGTGGTATTTTTGTTTTTCTTCCGCTCCGCAAATCGCTGCAAGACCACATAAAAAGAGGGCACAAACAGCACCGCCAGGCAGGTGGAAGCCAGCATACCGGAAGCGACCGCTATGCCCAGTGACTTTCGGGCGCTGGCCCCGGCCCCGCTGGCCAGGACCAGAGGCAGGACGCCGAGAATGAAGACAAAGGATGTCATCAGAATGGGCCGGAAGCGGCTCTGGGCCGCATCCACGGTAGCATCGATAATGCTCTTGCCGGCCTCCCGTCCTTCACGAGCCATCTCGACAATCAAAATTGCATTTTTTGCGGAAAGTGCGATCAGCAAAACCAGCCCGATCTGCACGTAGATATTATTGGCCAGACCGACTGCCAGCAGGGCACCCACCGTACCCAGCAATGCCAGCGGCACCGCCAGAATGACTGCACCCGGCGTGATCCAACTGCCGTATTGACCGGCCAGCACGAAATACACCAAAAGAATGCCCAGCCCGAAAATGAAATAGGAAGAACTGCCCACCAGTTTTTCCTGATAGGACATGGCAGTCCATTCATAGGCTAGTCCGGGGCCCAGGTTCTGGTCGGCGACAGCCTGCATCACGTCAAGCCCCTGGCCGGAGCTGAAACCGGTGGCGGCGGAGCCGTTGATGGTGGCGGTAGGAAACAGATTATACAGGGAAATCAGCGCCGGCCCCTGGGCGGATTGAATATCTACCAGCGAACCCAGGGGAACCATTTGCCCGCTGCGGTTACGGACGTAATAGCTCTTAATGTCTTCGGCGGTAAGGCGATGATTGGCGTCCGCCTGAGCAAAAACCATGAAATTGTGGCCGAATTTCGTATAGAGATTCGCATAGGTAGAACCTAGGTAACTCTGAATCGTCTCATACACATCACCCACCGGCACGTCCAGGGTTTCCGCCTGTGCCCGGTCCACCCTCACCGCCAGCTGGGGCGTCTTGGAGCGGAACGGCGTGAAGGCCGCCTGAATGGCGGGATTGGTTTTGGAGGATGACACCAGGGCGTCCGTGGCCTGCTGGAGCCGGTTAAAATCATAACTGCCGTCGGTCAATTCCACCTGCATCTGGAATCCGCCCGAAAGCCCCAGCCCCTGAATCGGCGGCGGGATCAATACCAGGGTAGCGGCATCCTGAACGTCCGCCAGCTTCCTGGCAAGATTCTGATAAATGCTTCTCATGTCCTCACCAGGGCCGCGCTGCCCCCAGTCTTTGAGCATCAGATACACGATACCAGTATTGGCCAGTGAGGCACTGTTGTCCAGCGGCGAGATACCCCCGATGACAATCGTGTGTTCCACACCCGGTATTTCGCTGGCGATCTTGGTAATTTTATCCATGGCCTGTTCCGTACGCTCCAGAGAGGCACCATCGGGCAACTGGGCGGATATCATCATATAGCCCTGATCTTCCGTGGGAATAAAACCCGTGGGAATTTTCATCAGGCCCCAGCCGGCTATTCCGACCAGAATCAGGGCCATAAAGACCATCAAACCGCTAAACCGCACCATCGACCGGATCATCCGGGTGTAAAACCGTTCCGAAGGTTCATACACCGCGTTGAAAGCCCGGAAGAAAAAGTTTTTCTTGTGTTTGGGATCATACGGACGCAGCCACAGGGCGCACTGCGTGGGTTTCAGCGTTACGGCATTGATGGCGCTGATAACGGCGGTAACGGCAATAACCAGGGCAAACTGGCGATACATCTGGCCCGTAATACCGGGCATGAAGGCCGGCG
>JAKQBU010000389.1 GCA_029573975.1 Planctomycetota bacterium | reverse complement strand
AACCGGCTGGCGTTTCCGGGACCGCCGTTTGGCCCGCCCCGGCGGGGGCTGCCGTCCCCTGCTCTTCCGCCGCCGAATTTCGCACACCAACGCCGGCCGGCCACACCAGCAGCAGAACCACCAGCAAAACCACCCCGCTCTGCCATATATACTTCGCGTTTCGCATCATGCCGTTCCTTCTGTTGCGGTCTTTGGGTTAATCCTTTTTGATACGCCCGTAACAATGCACTTTCAAAGTATCGTCCGGACGCCCGGCTATCTCCACGTACAGATAGTCATTCAGAATATTTCCCGTCTCCGGCGCCGTCACCTCCAGATCAATTTTATAACTGTTTGTGCTTTCATCCCGGCTCTGGTTCACCACCTTGATAAATCCCTTTTCACTCCGCAGATTGCTGATTTCAAACGGCTCATTATAATTGGACACCACCGTCACCTGCACCTTCTGGACCTTGTTCCGCTCCATATCCCGGAAAAACTGGGTCCGCGGATTGGCCGCAAAGGGCGGTTCCACCTTGAAGGTAATCGGCACGGAATCCACCTTCGGGTGATTGATCATTATATTCAGAACCCCGTTCTGAACCTTGCGCAGGCTGTCCTGCTTCAGCTTCAGCGGCACCTTAAGCTCCGTCCCCTTCACCTGCGGATCAAATACCCCTTCCACCGCATTGCCGCTGCTGTTGATGCTGGTGATCGCAAACTCGCTGCCGTCCAGACTCTTCAGTGTCACCTCGCCGACATTATCCGGCGTATCCCGTATCTGGAATTCCAGCTTCTCCGGCATCGCCTGCACATGCTGGCTGACCCGGGCCTTCAGCTTCAGCGTCAGTGTCTTCGGCTGCGCCGGCGGCACCACATCCACCCAGATATGCTTTTCGGTTTCGCCCGGATTGGAATTGGAGGTATATTCCACCTTCAGCACCGCCGTTTCGCCCGGCTCCAGCTTGTATTTATCCAGCGTCAACTGCGTACAGCCACAGCTCTTCCGCACCGGATTTTGGATCTCCAGTGCCGCCTTTCCTTCGTTTTTCAACACATATTCCCCCTGAAATTTCTTTTTCGGCTCCAGCTCCCCAAAATCATAGACCAGCTTATCCACCGTCAGCAGCCCGTTTTCCTTCGAGATCGCTTCGGGCTTCGCCGGTTCTACTTCGATTACCGCTTCCTCCGCGGAAACTGCTTCTTCCTCAACGGCCGTCGGCTCTACCGGTTTTTCCGGTTTTTTCTCTTTTCCCGCGCACCCAGCCGCCAGCAATCCCGCCGTCAGGAATACCACATATCCATACAGCCAAACTTTTTTCATCTCATAGCTCCAATTCACTATTCCAGTAACACCTTTATATGATTATATGATCAGCCACACACTGGCTTAATACACCTAACTGATATCCGCCTTCCAGTAAAGACAAAAGCCGGCCCTGGCAATATTCCTCCGCCAGCCGTTTTATCTCTTGTCCTGCTAATATATACGCTTCTTCCGACAAATTCAACTGCGCCAGCGGATCTTACCGATGCCCGTCGAATCCGGCGAAAATCAGGACAAACGAAGGCCTGCACTCTCGTGCCATCGGCATAAAACTGGTCCGAAATAACTCCAAAAATTCCTCATCCCCCGCCCCCGGCTCCAGCGGCAGGTTCAGCGTATAACCACGCCCCGGCCCCTCCCCAAACTCATTCGGCCTATTGCCGTGACCAAGTTTCAATCCAAATTGTATCCATTTGCCATTTCTAGGATTTTATCACAGCTCCTCCCCGCCGTCAAACCGGTATTTTTATTACATAAACCCATGTACCATATCATGATACGTATTAATCCAGCCCACTGCTGACCCCTGCCTTTCTTTCCCGTTAATTCAGGTCTGTCGATATACCGATAAAGGTTCTGATGGATACCGTAGAGAATATGCTGACTCATACCATACCCGATTCCGAAAAAGATGCCTATCAGAGGCTCAAAGAAACCGGCAGTCTGCCCACGCCCAGCGAAAAAGCCAGGCGCATCTACCAGTTAGCCAATGACCGCCTGACCGCTATCGACGACCTGGCCGAAGTAATCCTCTCCGACCCGGCCATCTCCGCCGCTCTGGTCAAAATGGCAAATTCGGTTTATTATCGGTCCCTGACTGCCATTACTTCCGTGGATCGTGCCATTGTCCGGCTGGGTTTCAAAATGGTTAGAACCATCTCTCTGGGCTTATCCTTGATCGCACGCCACCGCAAAGGCACCTGCCGCGCCTTCGATTACGAAAATTTCTGGGCCGAAACCATGATCCGGGCCGTCGTGGCCCGCGATCTGGCTGCAATAAAATGCGAAACCGACGGCATCAACAGCAAGCTGGACCCGGACGAAGCCTTTACCGTCGGCCTTTTTTGCCAGATCGGCAGGCTCGCCCTGGCTGCCGCCGTTCCCCACGAATACGAACAACTGCTGATACAGACCGGCCCTGACCAACAGCAGCTCCTGCTCGAAAGAGAAAAAGAAGCCTTCGGCCTCAACCATAACGAACTGGCCGCTGACATGATGGCGGACTGGCATTTGCCCCCCAGCTATTGCCTGGCGGTGCGTTTCCAGAAATCACCGGACTGCGCCAAAAGGCTTCAGCCCGATTCCCCCGAAGAACTCATCCTCGACCTCCTCGACCAGCAGGACTGGTACCTGCATATGCTCAAATTCACCGGGACCATGTCCGCTATCCTGATGCAGCCGCAAATTCGCCTCTCGAAAGCGGTCCTGGATCATGCCGTGGGGCAAGCCGATCATTTAGGCTTGGCCCCCTCCCGGTTTGCCCGGGAATATGACTCCATCACCAGCGAATGGGAAGAAATCAGCGCCATCCTCGAAATCAAAACCACCGAGACCCTCCCCTGGGACCAAATGTACCGCCAGGCCTGCATCTAACCAGCCTCCCTATACCCGCCTTAATCTTAATAAATCTTGACAATGTAAATTATTTCAGCCTCCCGGCTATCCGATAAATTGTAGTAGAACAAAACCGGCATAAGCTGCCATTATTTTTTCGCAGAGTATGCCCAGCTTGGGAAGTAGTAGAAATCGCCCAGGTTAAACCTGCTAGCCAATGGGCTTAAACTGGGCATACCATCCCCTGGTATTGTTATGCAAAGCATACAAAACATAAAAAAAAACTGCAAAAACTGGAGAAATATTCTACGCAAATGTCTCCACGTCCGAAAACAAACTCTGCCCCTTCTGCCGGTGGGAATTGCCGTAATTGCAGTGGTCCTCTTGCTATCCCTGGCCTGGTGGTCCGGTAATCAGCAGGCGGCATATAAAGATTCCCAGATGCGGAAAAATTTGCTGCATCAGACCCTGGCGATTACCAACTCCATCAATCCCGAACTGGTCAAAAAACTCACCTTTACCGCCGCCGATAAAAACACCCCGGCCTTCGAACAGATTCGGGAGCAGATGATTGCCGCCGGTAAATCGTTTCCCCAGCGCGGGATCTATAGCCTGTCCCTGCGCAACGAAAAATTGTTCTTCGGCCCGGAGTCTTATCCCCTGGATGATCCGATGGCCAGTCCGCCCGGAACGGAATTCTATCAGCCGCCGGTGCAAATCTTCCAGATCTTCCAGGACAAACATCCCATTGTGATTGGACCGGTATCAGATGAATATGGGACATTCGTCTCCACCCTGGTCCCCATCGTGGATATCTTAACGGATGAGGTGCTGATGGTAGTAGGGGTGGATATTCTGGCCAACGACTGGCAGGCCGGCCTGTACACAGCCCGCCGCCGGCCGATTCTGTTTGCGGTTGCTTTAGTATTCCTGCTGACAATCGGCGCTCTTCTGGTCCATCGATACCAACATCGCCGGAAATTAAGCCGGCTGGAACTCCGGCAGTGGCTGGCAATCCCGATTGCCGCCTGCGCAGGTTTGGTGCTGCTGCTCTATGGCTTGGCGGAGTACCGGAAGGAAAAGGAAAAATCATACCAGGACCTGACCCGCATTATGGAGCAGGCCCGCTTTCAATGGCATCACAGCATGGCCCTGCAGGTACCGCTGCTGAAAGCCCATACCGAATATCTGGCCGCTGACCCATCCATCCGCAAAGCCTGGCAGGAGCAGGATTTCTCCGCATTCTCTGCCCAGGCCCGTTCGGTGTATGAACAATTGCAGCAAAAGGCCCAAATCACCCACTGCTATTTTATCACGCCTGACCGAACCTGCGTTTGGCAGGCGCATGATCCCGGCCGGCGCGGGGACCGGATTCAGCACACCACCTTCTTGATGGCCGAACGCACCGGCGAGGATGCCTGGGGAATCGAACCGGACTCGCTGGGTTCCATCGCTCTCCGTTACGTTAAACCCTGGAAACACAACGGTACGGCCTTCGGGTACCTGGAACTGGGTATGGAAACGAAACCTCTGGTAGCAAAACTGGTCGAAAATCTGAATGTCGATATTGTTACCGTAATTCGCAAAGAATCCACTACGCAGGTCAATTTCGAAGCAGGTAAAAAACGATTCGGCTTTACCGGCCAGTGGAATACCTTTCCCCATTTCGCGATCGTTCACCAGACCCTGCCCCATCTGCCGGCGGAAGTGGCCGCCTGGCTCGAACATGACTGCCAAACCCCTCCGAAAACCAGCCTCTTCCGTGCACATGGGCAAAACCAAAAATATGCCTGCGGCAGTTTCCATCTCGCCGATGTCACCGGCCGCCGCATAGCCGATATCCTCATTCTGCAGGATGTGACCGCCAGTGTCGGGGCCGCCCGAAGCACTCTCTTTCTGAACCTCGGTATGGCGATGGCCCTGTTCGGCGGCATTCTCCTTCTTCTCTGGTCGATAACCGGATCGGCCGAATGGCAGCTCGGGACCATTTTCTCGCAAATGCAGGACAGCGAAAAAAAATACCGCCTCCTGATCGAGAACAGCCACGACATTATCTATATATTCAATCGCGAAGGAGCCTTCACCTATGTTTCCCCTGCCTGTACCCTGCTGCTGGGCTATACGCTTCCGGAGATGGTGGGAAAAAGCTTTCACCAGATCGTTCATCCGGATGACTTATCCCTGTGTGCCGGACATATGAGTAGAATGGTGGAGACGGGACAAAAACAGGAGGATATCGAGTTCCGCGTGCGCCACCTCGATGGTTCCTGGCATTGGCTTTCCACCAGTATTGTTCCTTTATTGGCCGAAACCGGTGCCATTGACGGCTTTGAAGGAATCGCCCGCGATATCACCGAACGCAAACAGGCGGAGGAAACTCTCCAGGCCAGCCGCAAACAACTGACCGATATCATCCAGTTCCTGCCGGATGCCACGATGGCCATTGACTGGGAAGGGCATGTCATCATCTGGAATCAGGCCATGGAAAAAATCACCGGAATTCCGGCCGCCGATATGCTCGGCAAGGGAAACTATGCCTATTCGCTTCCCTTTTATGGCGAGGTTCGCCCCCAGTTGATTGATCTGGTTCTGGACGACGACCCGGCCATTGCCGCCCGCTATCCCCATATCACCCGGGAGGGCGATACCCTCATTACCGAAATATTTTGCCAATGTCTTTACAATAACCGCGGCGCCTGGGTCTTCGGCAAAGCCTCACCCCTGTACGACCGGTCCGGCCGCCGCATAGGAGCCATCGCCAGTATCCGGGATATCACGGCCCAAAAACAAGCCGAGGAATCGCTGCGGGCCAGCCGCCGCCAACTCACCGACCTCATCCAGTTCCTGCCCGATGCCACGGTGGCCATCGACCGGGATGGACGGATCATCCTCTGGAACCAGGCCATGGAAAAAATGACCGGAATCCCAGCCGCCGATATGCTCGGCAAAGGCGACTATGCCCACTCGATTCCCTTTTACGGCCAGCCTCGCCCGCAGTTGATCGATCTGGTTTTGGCCGACAACCCGGAAATGGCCGCCCGCTATCCCTATATCACCCGGGAAGGGGATACGCTCATCACCGAAGTTTTTACCCCGGCTCTTCATCAAAATCGCGGCGCCTGGGTCTTTGCCAAGGCCTCGCCCCTGCACGATCCCTTGGGCAGCATCATCGGCGCCATCGAAAGCATCCGGGATATCAGCGAACGAAAACAGGCCGAGGAGGCGCTACGCGAGAGCAAATCGCAATACAAAACACTGGTGGAGAACATCAATCTTGGGATCACCTTGATTGATTCGAACTATCGCGTCTGCATGTCCAACAGTGCACAGGGAAGGTTGTTTGACAAACAGCCCAGCGATTTTGTCGGCAAAGAGTGCTTCCGGGAATTCGAGAAACGGGAACAGATTTGTCCGCATTGTCCGGGAAGCCGGGCGATGGCGACGGGGCTTCCTGCAGAAGTGGAGACGTGTGGCAAACGAGACAACGGCATTATCTTTCCAGCACGAATACAGACGTTTCCTGTGTTTGGTTCGAACGGTAAGGTGGAAGGTTTCATCGAGGTGGTGGAAGACATTACGGAACGTAAACGGGCGGAGGAATCCCTGCTTCAAACCAACCGGCAACTGGAAGCGGCTACCGCCCGCGCCCGCGAAATGGCACTGCAGGCCGAAACCGCCAATCACGCCAAAAGCGAGTTCCTGGCCAATATGAGCCACGAAATCCGCACCCCCATGAATGCCATCCTCGGCAAAG
>JAKQBU010000384.1 GCA_029573975.1 Planctomycetota bacterium | reverse complement strand
TTGGCATCGGCTAACCGGCTTTCTTTACGTTTTCCCGACCCGCACCGACTTCGTGAAACTCACGAACCCACTTCTTGATTTTAGGGAAACGGAATAAATCAAAAAAACCGAATTTCTCTTTCGTACCCACCGCTATCCATAACTTCCCCGCCTCCCCCCGGGCATCAAAGGCCACGATATAATACCGGCCTTTTTTGGGCAATTCCATCGTTTCGGTAGCCAGAATCCATGAATCCGTTCCGGTAAAGGGTTCATGGAAAAAACGTGCCTCGTTCATCCGGGTATCCATTCGGTACACACCCAGCCCCTGGGGTATGGCAAAAGGCACATTGGGCTCCGCCAGACCCGGACCCACAATCGCCAAACTCGGACGGAATTTCGCTTGCCGTTCCAGAACAGGTATTCCGATCTGAACATACAACTCGAAATCATCCAGTGCCACGAAAACAGTCCAAATCTGCCCGCCTCCGGTTAACTCCCGGTACAACACTTGCGAAACATCCGGATCAAGAAACGGAATCGCGGAATTAGGATCCGTACCCTGTTCCGGCCGAAATACCGGCTTATGAGCGAAAGCCATTCCGGTCATAAAAACCAAAAGGACCAGAGAGACTTTACAACAAAATCCGGCTGACACGGTCCCAGCTCTTTGCTCATGCCGTAAAAACCAAAGCAGTACGCTGTGGACAGCCAGGCTTTGTACCCATTGAAATCCTTTACTGACAAGGACTTGAATATCTACCGTACCAACGTCTTTCATAACAACCACCTGTTCTGCGGTTCTTTTCGTCTATTATATTACTTTAGTCCCGCTGAGACAAATTTCCGGTATTTTTTTCGCTTTTTTCCTTTTACCGCTTACAATAGCGGCGTTTTGGTGCTGATATCGAAGGAACAGGAACCATGGTTCAAGATTTTCTCTGCCCCCGTTGCCATAATCCCCTGGCCTATAGCCCCCAGGACCTGGGAAAAACCTTGCTCTGCCCTTACTGTTCCCAAACCTTCACCCTCGCCCAGCCATCGCTGCCGGATGGTTCCACCCCGCCGACGGCTGCCTACGACCCGGAGTACCACCCCCCGCATCGCCGGGCGGTCCCCCTGCATCGGCCCCCCCGGCCCCCCGGCGTTACCATCATCGCCGTCGTGGGGATGGTCATCAGCAGCTTTCTCATGATAACCGGGCTGCCGGTCCTGCTGCCGTTGCTGTTCCTGATCGATCCGCAAATCGCCGAAAAAATCGACTCCTACCTGCCGAAAAATCTGGAATGGAAGCACCTGCAAATCTTTTTCGGGATCCTGCTGCTGCTGGGGTTTTTGCTGCTGATTAACTTCATCGCCTTCTGGAAGGGCAGCAAAACCGCCAAACTGTTCGTCAATTTGATTGCGATTCTCATGGTAGTCGCTGCCACCGCCGCCCTGACCCGGCTATTCCTGGACGGGGAGTTTCGTACCCGCCCGGTGATTCTGGCCTGCTATGTCTTTTGCCTGTTATTCTTCCTGACGGCTTTTATCTACCTGCAGAGCCGGCGCGTGCTGGCCTGGTTCCATTAAAGAGCCGTATCCAGGGCCGCTT
>JAKQBU010000339.1 GCA_029573975.1 Planctomycetota bacterium | reverse complement strand
CTCCCTGCTGGCCAGCGGCGGCAAAAAGGGGATGCGGGCCGGCCAAATCAGCAAGATACAGGGCGATCATCTGGACCATATTGATCAGGCCCTGGCCGGTGACATAATCAATCTGGCCAAACTCGAAGATCTGAAAATTCTGGATACGGTTTTTGTCGGCAGCGATCCCGGCCGGCTGGAGATACCGGCCTTGCCGATTCCTATGTACAGTCTGGCCATCGAACCGAAAAGCCGGGGAGATGAAACCAAGATTTCGACGGTGTTGTCGGAGATTACGGATTCCGATCCGACGTTTTCCATTACCCGCGACCGGCAGACCAACGAATCGGTCGTCTCCGGTCTGGGCGAGCTGCATGTACGGGTGATTCTCTCCCGGATGCACAGCCGCCGTGGTCTGGAAGTAACCACCAAGCCGCCGCAGATTCCTTACCGGGAAACGATTACCGGTTCGGTCAAGATGGTCGAATATACCCATAAAAAGCAGTCCGGTGGTGCCGGCCAGTTTGGAAGGGTCTTTATTGACATGGAGCCAAACGAACGGGGGGCGGGGTATGAGTTTGTTGATAAAATTTTCGGCGGTTCCATTGATCAGTCGTTCCGGCCCAGTGTGGATAAGGGCTGCCAGGCGGCCGTCCACGAAGGCGTGCTGGCCGGCTATCCCGTCGTCGATGTCAAGGTTTCCCTGGTGGATGGGAAAACACACCCGGTGGACAGTAAAGATATTGCCTTCCAGATCGCCGGCCGGGAAGCCTTCCGCAAGGCCTTTCTGCAATGCAAACCGACCCTGCTCGAACCGATTGTCAATATGGAAGTAACCGTTCCCACGGAAAATGTCGGCGACATTACCGGCGACCTGGCGGGCCGGCGCGGCCGGGTTCAAGGGCAGGATATGCTGGCCGGCAATATGACGGTGATCAAGGCCCAGGTGCCGCTAGCGGAAGTCCAGCAGTACAATTCCCAGCTCAAAAGCGTCACCGGCGGGCAGGGCAGCTATTCTATGGAACTGAGCCATTATGAAATCGTTCCGCCGAATGTGGTCCAGCAGATCGTGGCCAAGGCTAAGGAAAAGAAAGAAGAATAATCGTTCGTATTGTCGATTCGTACAGATTATTGCCAAAGGGATCGGAAAATGGTTTTCGGATCCCTTTGTTTTTTGAATGGCATAGAATATTGCCGAGGTGATTGTGATGCCGATACCCGCGAAGGTTGAAAAAATATCCGATTGTGTATGGGAGATACCCGCCTCCTGCAAGGAAAACATGCGAGTTCCTGCCCGGATTTACGCCAGCCAGCCGCTACTGGAAAAGATGGACGATGGAGTGTTTGAGCAGGTGACCAATGTTGCCACCCTGCCCGGCATTGTGCGCCATGCGTTTTGCATGCCCGACGGCCACTGGGGCTACGGTTTTCCGATAGGGGGGGTGGCCGCCGTCGATCCCCAGGAGGGGGTGATTTCGCCGGGCGGCATCGGTTTTGACATCAATTGCGGCATGCGCCTGGTCCGCACCAATTTGACGCTGGAGGAAGTCCGGCCCCATTTGACCCGGCTGATTGACCGGCTGTTTCAGCGGATCCCGGCCGGCGTCGGGGCGACGGGATTTGTCAAAATTTCCCGGGAGGAATTTTGCGAAGTGGCCCGCCGGGGCGCGCGATGGGCCATTGATAACAAGTATGGCTGGCAGGAAGATTTGCAGCGGACCGAGGCCGGCGGCTGTGTGGCGGGGGCCGATCCGGACCAGGTTAGTCCCAAGGCTATTGACCGGGGTTTTAAACAAATCGGGACACTGGGGTCCGGCAATCATTATCTGGAAATCCAGGTCGCCCAAAAGGAAAATATCTTCGACCCCGACACCGCCCGAACCTTCGGCATCGACCGGGACCATCAGATCGTGGTGATGTTCCACTGCGGCAGCCGGGGTTTCGGCCATCAGGTTGCGACGGATTACTTGCAGACGTTTCTGAGAACGATGGGCAGTAAATACGGCCTGTCCATGCCCGACCGCGAACTGGCCTGCGCTCCCTTCCCGTCGCAGGAGGGACAGGATTACTTTTCCGCCATGAATTGTGCCATCAACATGTCCTTTGCCAACCGGCAGGTGATCCTGCATCGGATCCGGGAGGTTTTTTCCGAGGTTTTCGGCAAAGATCCCGCCGAGCTGGGCATGCATCAGGTGTATGATGTGGCCCATAATACCGCCCAGCTTGAAACGCACCTGGTAGGGGGCAGGATGCGGGAACTGCTGGTGCACCGCAAGGGGGCGACCCGGGCATTGGGACCGGGCATGGCGGGCCTGCCGGATATTTATAAAAAAACCGGCCAGCCGGTGATTATCGGCGGCAGTATGGAAACCGGCTCCTACCTGCTGGCGGGAGTGGCCGGCGGGGATCAGACCTTTTATTCCACCGCTCACGGTAGCGGGCGGGCCATGAGCCGCTCCCAGGCCAAGCGAACCTATAACGGCAAGCAGTTACAGCAGCAGTTGAAGGACCGCGGGATTTATATCCGCTGTGCCTCTTTTGCCGGCCTGGCGGAAGAGGCCGGTGCCGCCTACAAGAATATCGACGAGGTCGTTACCGCGGCCGAACAGGCCGGCATCAGCCGCCGAGTGGTCCGATTCCTGCCCATCGGCAACGTAAAAGGCTGACGCTGCCGGGATGATATTTCCTATGGCCGAATAATCTAAAACTCCGCCTCATCCGTCTGGTCAAAATTGCCCAATTGCAAACGCAGGTCAACCGGGCTATCCTGCCAGGTCATCGTCGTATTTTTCAGGCCGATTTTGAAGGTGTACTTATTCAGATCGATCATGACATAGGCTACCGAAGAATCGCCCTGGCCGGCGCCCTTGGTATAAAGGTATTTCCCATTTCCTTTGGCCGCCAACCCGCCCAATGGAATCGGATACTGCTGATTTCCCCAGTAAATAGTCCCGGCCACCTG
>JAKQBU010000318.1 GCA_029573975.1 Planctomycetota bacterium | reverse complement strand
CGACATACCCAGATATCGCATCGTCAATCCGAAGGTCAAGCCGCCCAAACCCCACATAGCACCCCAGAAGTATGCCAAGGCGACACTTTTAACAGGCGCTTCGTGCAGAACAGCCAGCAGGTCATTAGTATTCAAGGAGGCCAGAACCCACGGTGCGATGATCCAGCTAAAGAAGCCGCCGACCAGCCAGTACACCTCCCAGGACCACTTTTTCACACCCCGATAGGGAACATAGAAACTGCCCGACGCCAGTCCTCCCAGCCAATGAAAGACCACACCAAGAAACGGATTAGCCACCATAATCGACTCCTTGCCTGCTGTTACTTCCTGTCATTACTAAAGTTACAAAAAAAGCTTAGCCATTATTGTAATGGGCGAATTATTGTACAGCCTATAAAAACAGGTTGCAACGGAAATTATGACGCCATGGCGATTATCCTACCGGGCAGGTACAGAATTCCCCCATTCCCTACCAGGGTATTCAGTGAAACCTTCTGGTAGCAGCTTAAATTAAAATATACACCTATCAGAAGGTACCCCCCCTTCCGTTCCTACCTTGCATCAATTTCGATGATCTTTACTCCGCGGCTGGGAACCTGTACCTGAACTTCAATAATATCCCCCTCCTGCTTCCAACTGTCTGCGCCGGTCAACTGATAAGCCCTATCTGCCGACAATCCAACTTCCGGCAAATGAAATTGAAACGTCACCGGTTCCATCGAATCGTCCAGCTTGAAGCAATTGATTACCGCCGCGTTTTTCTCCAGCAGGGTATGGACATGAATGGTTTCATCAATACCGTAAAATTCACCCTGGGTAAAGAACGGCTTCAAACGCAGGTACGTCTTCATCGCGTCCTTATGCGCTTGCCAAATTTTCGGATTCTTGTTTTTGCCGCCGAAACCCAGATGACGACAGGTGCTGGCATACCACCAGAAGCCCATCGCCTGGTCATTATCCGTCCGCAGGTCAATATGCAGATAGATCGGGATATGGTAGGCCAGGTTGACATAGTAGAGGGCGGCGGCACGGCGGGTCAGGACATCCTCTTCGGTGTAGAGCATCTGCTCGTAGCCCCACAGGACATCGAAGGAACCCGGTTTGCCGTGCAGAATATAGGTCGGGCAGTAACGGGGAACACCCGGCCCGATGATGGGGTCATGCAGCTCGATCTCGACCTTCGGGTATTGTTCGTGCACCATCTGGCACAGACGCAGCGTGGCGTCCAGGTGATCCTGACGAGTCGGCGGCAGCGAATGGCCGTGGCTTGGATCCCAGCAATCACCGGTAAACCAGTTCCCATCAAACATAATAAAATACGCACCATTTTTACACAGTTCAATCAAACGCCGGGCTTTTTCTTCCACCCATTTCTGATTGGAGCTGCACAGCCCCCCCATCTTGTTGCCGTTTTTATCCCTGCACCAGTTATCATCCGGATACCCATGGGGATCGCTCCATGCCGCCAGCGGGGTATGCAACGCCAGGGCAAAACCATATTCATCCTGGATCCATTTATAAAAATCTGTCTGCTTGCCCAGCCGGTCATCCGCCCAGATACAAGAGGCAAACAGAGTATCCCAGCCCGGGTCCAGATACAGACACTCACAGCCGATTTCATAGGCCTTATCCGCCTCGACTTTCATGTCCGCCCGTTTGTAGTATTTTTCCCGTGTTTCCGGTGTATCCACCAACGGCTGCTGCCACCACAGCGGATTATCATACAGCTCATTCCAGTGTACCGGCGGATTATACCCAATGTGCGTATTGTGCCCCCGGCTGTCCATGTCCTTTCGATAGGAATAAAACGCCTCTTTCCAGCCGCCATCCAGCATCTGCAGACGGGTCTGCCCGAAGGTGAAACTCTCACCCGGTTTCAACTGCGCCGCCCCTTCCGGATCCCCCAATTTCCAACGCCCCGCCCCGCCGAAACGCAGCACCAGTACATCACCCGCCGCTTTTCCCGGCCGCCAAACCGGTTCCATCAGCGACCACTCCATCGCATCGGCGTTATACTTGTGCAGCAGCAGGGTCGCATTCAGATTGTACCAGGCCCAGCCTTCCGAACCCCAGGTCGGAGAATACATCTGGGGGCCGATATCTCCTTTCCGATACCAGTTGATCCGGTCCACCGCATGCCAGATTTTCTTCAATAAAATATCTGACAAGGCGTAATCGCACAATTGCGCCGTTTCCGGCCGACGCCGATAGGGAATCTCCGCAAACCGGTCGCCGCTTACATCGGCTGCCATTCCCTTTTCACCCACCATTTGCCGGGCAAAACCGCAGGCAAACGCGGAGGTATCCAGTGTTTCCCCGCCAGGATTGGCAATTCGAATGGTTTCGGTTAGGGCATCACAATCATTTTTGGATACGGCAAATAATTGCTCAATCTCCAGCGAATCCAGCCGGGCCTTGAAATGCACCGAATAACCGCCGTCCTTTTCTTCCTGAATCCGGGGTTCTTCCAGCAATTGCGGAAATCCGCCGCCCGGCCATACGTAATCCGCATCGGCATAGACACGGCCGGTCTGCAAATCGCGAATCCGGCAGGGATTCAAACCCTCTTTCGTTTCCACCACCAGTTCCAAGCGCCCATTACCGATCGTCACAACCCCGGTCTTCCGATTGAAATCCGCCGAGGGTTTTTTATAAAGTTTCGCGCCGGGAACAGGCGTTTCATTCATCGCCTTTTCCGGCAGCGCATCATACGATACGGCCGCGATCGTTAGCGCCAGATCCGAATCCGCCTGCCAGGCCAACCGGCCGGCCGGGGCGGCGACATGCCGGGCCGTGAACTCTACGCTCTTGCCGGATTCGTCGCTAACCCGGATAGCCGCTACTCCCGATTCATCCTGAATCGCAAACCGCAGCCAGCCCGGGGCCAGCTCTCCGGCATTTGTCGCAGCCCGCGACAGGTCCGTAGATTGCATTTTCAGGGCCGTACCCTGCCGGCCGGTCTGGCCCGTCACCTGCCAGACGACTCCGCGCATTGAATCAGCGGAGGTGTAATTCACCCTCCACTGCCCGTTTTCTGTATGCAGGAAAAACTCCGCCTTATAATTCTCCGGCAATACCATGGCGTCCGACGAGACACCCCCCCCCGCCGGCAAAAGCATGTCCACCGCCTTATCATTCGGGAAGACCATTCCTTCGCCGGAAACAAATGATTCCACGGCAAGATATTGCAACTGGTTCTGTGATTGGGTTAATGATACAGGAAGGTTCACTGGTTTCAAATCCCGGGCTATCAGGGCTATCGCGTCATACGCCACCCAGGAGCCGTCCTTCAGCATGATGGTCAGCTTATGGTCCCCGGCTGGCAAAGCCCCCTGCGGCAGTGCCACATATATTTTTTGGGCCATCCCGCTGGTGGGTCCCATATATGCTTTCCCGGCTCCGGTTTTCAGCCTTTGCGAATAAATCGCCTGGCCAT
>JAKQBU010000308.1 GCA_029573975.1 Planctomycetota bacterium | reverse complement strand
GGAGAGAATAGCATCTATGTGGATTGTGATGTCTTGCAGGCAGACGGTGGGACGCGCACGGCGGCGATCAACGGGGGGTATATAGCGCTGGCGGATGCGGTGTGCTGGGCGATGCGGCAGGGATTCATCCGGGAGAATCCGATTCGGCAGGCGGTGGCGGCTGTCAGTGTGGGGATTATCGACGGCAGAATCCGGCTGGACCTGGATTATGAGCTGGACAGCCGGGCGGAAGTGGATTTGAATGTGGCGATGACGGCGGCCGGCCGGTTTGTGGAACTGCAGGGGACCGGCGAAAAAAATACCTTCAGCCAGGACGATCTGGATAGTATGCTGAAGGCGGCCCGAAAAGGGATTCGGCAAATATTCAAACTCCAGAAGGAGGTGTTGCGATAGATCAAAATACAGTGAATTGCAAAGACGGGAGGGGAAGCCGCTGGTTCCTGGGCAGCGGATTGTCGCTGGTATTTCTGCTTTGGGCCGGGTTGGGCTGCGGGGGCGGCGGGTATTCCGGTTCTTCTGACAATGCGACGGAATCAGCCGGCGGAGGGGGTAGTGGAGCGGCCTATACGATTGTGCTGGCCCAGTACACGCAGATTGGCAGTGACTATCAAGCGCAGGAGTTGATGCTTCATGCGAAAAAAGTCCTGAAGACCGAGGATATCTGGCTTTTGAACGAAAAAAATGGCCTTTATGTGAATTATGGCCATTTTTCCAGCCAAACCGGAAAGATTGAACGGGAATTCGAGCGGGTTAAGAAAATCTACTACGATCAGATTCAAGCAGGACCGTATCAGTTCTGTTTCATTCGGGAAATCCCGCGCAGCAGTACGCCGCCGGCCCCGCCGGAATGGAATCTGCTGCAGAATCGGTGTGCGGCCACGCTGGAGATCGGCTGCTATTATAATGTGCCGGAGAAGGACTATTTTAGCCGCAAGGAAGATGCGATCCAGGCGGTGAAGAGTTTGCGGGCGGCGGGGGAGCAGGCGTTTTATGTCCACGGCCAGTACGAATCGCGGATCTATATAGGCTGTGTCGGTAAAGCGGCGGATGCGGAAAAGAAGCTGAAAAGCCTGCAGCAAAAAAATCCCTACCGGTATGAAAACGGCGGGCTGGTTTATTCGGTGATTTATGACCAGAACCACCAGCGGATTCGAATCCCCCATCCGTCGGTGATCCGGTATGTGGAAGATATACGGAGGGATTTATCCTTTTAAGATGAAACCGCAGCGGATGACAGAACTGGTGATCGCCACTACCAACCGGGGGAAACTGGCGGAATTGCGCCAGCTCCTGGAAGGCAGGGGGGTGAAGGTAATGGGATTGTGCGATATCGGCGGGGTGCCGGAGGCGGCGGAAACGGGTAAAAATTTTTCAGAAAATGCTCGTCAAAAGGCGGTCTTTTATGGTACACTGCTAGGCGGCTGGATACTGGCCGACGATTCCGGGCTGGAGGTGGATGCCCTGGGAGGGGCGCCGGGTGTGCATTCGGCCCGCTTTGCCGGCGGGGATGGGGCAGATGGTGCCAGCCGGGACCGGGCGAACAATGCCAAACTGCTGGGCCTGCTGGCGGAGGTACCGCCGGAGAAACGGACGGCTCGATTCCGGTGCAGTCTCTGTTTGTGTTACGGCGGCGAAGTGGTTCTGGAAGTGGAAGGCCAGGTGGAGGGCAGGATTCTGAGCGAACCGCGGGGGGAAAACGGATTTGGTTATGATCCGCTATTTTTGATTTCGGCTGCCGGAAAAACGGCGGCGGAACTGGGCAATGGAGAAAAAAACGCCCTGTCGCACCGCGGCATGGCGTTGCGTGCTTTACTGGAAAAACTGGAACCTTTTGTAAGTCAATCGCAAATGAGGTAGTGAACCATGGTACCAAAAGAGATATTTTTTACACAGGGTGTCGGCCGGCATCGCTTACAGCTTCAATCGTTTGAGCTGGCGCTGCGGGATGCGGGGATTGCTTTCTGCAACCTGGTGACGGTGAGCAGTATTTTTCCGCCGGAATGCAAGATTATCTCCTGCAAAAAAGGAGTCGAAAAGCTTCGTCCGGGCGAATTGACCTTTTGTGTCATGGCCCGTTCCGATACCAATGAGCCGAGCCGCCGCTGCTGTGCCGGGGTGGGCCTGGCGCTGCCGGCCAACGGGAAAGATTACGGGTATATCGCCGAATATCATGGTCACGGGATGAATTCCAAGCAGGTTGCGGATCTGGTGGAAGACATGGCGGCTTCGATGCTGGCTTCCACGCTCGGTATCGAGTTTGATCCGGACAAGGCGTATGACGAACGGAAAGAACTGTATCGCATGAGCGGGAAAATCGTCCGGACGCGGGCGGCGGTCAAAGTGGCGGAAGTGGAAGAAAACGGTTTCTGGACCACGGTGGTGGCGGCCGCGGTATTTATTCCCGTGCGGAGAGATCCCGTCGTATGAAATCCCAGCCGGTGAATGCCTTTCTGGATTTGCCGATGGCGTATGCCCAGCTTACCGGC
>JAKQBU010000300.1 GCA_029573975.1 Planctomycetota bacterium | reverse complement strand
CATGTTTTTTCCCGCGATTCACAATGTATCCCGCTGTTGACTATTCCGATAAAGCTGTTATAATCATACCGGTTTGCAGCTTGTCGCCCTTTAGGGGCATGGGTACTTGCCGTTTTACGCCGATGTAGCTCAGTTGGTAGAGCAGCGCTTTCGTAAAGCGCGGGCCGGTGGTTCAAATCCACTCATCGGCTCCATATTTAACCCTGAAAGCGGAAGTTAAAGCCAAAATAGAATTCCCGGCTTTACCCGAGGTGCCGCCGGGGATATATAGTATTATACAGCGGGATATGTCTGAATACGCCAAGGTGTTGAGAAACCGTAATTTCTTCCTGCTCTGGCTCGGCCAGATCGTTTCACAGCTGGGAGATAGGCTGGACCAGATGGCTTTGCTGGGGCTGATATATCTTAAGGCCCCCGGTTCCCCGATGCAGATCGCCAAGATAATGTCCTTTACGATCCTCCCGGTTTTTGTGGTCGGGCCGTTGGCAGGCGTCTACGTTGACCGCTGGGATAAACGCCGCACGATGTACGTATGCGATTTTCTGCGGGCGGCCATCGTATTAACAATTCCTCTTTTCTTCTTTCATAACAGCAACTTACTTCCCTTGTATGCGGTCATATTTGTTATTTTCGGCATCGGCAGGTTTTTTGTCCCGGCCAAGATGGCGATACTGCCTGAACTCGTGGAGAAAAAACAGTTGTTGATGGCAAATACCCTCGCCAATATGACAGGAATGATCGCCGCGGTGGCCGGATTCGGCGTAAGCGGGCTTTTGGTGGAGTGGATCGGTCCCAAAAGCGGTTTTTTCCTGGATTCGCTTAGTTTTGCTTTTTCCGCCGGCCTGATTTTCTTTATTTACACCGGGGCCCGCGGCAGAATGCGTGAGCATGCGGTTTCCCATCCGGTCAGGGAAATGGAGGAGATTTTCAAAAAGACGGTGCTGCAGGAACTGAAAGAGAGCTGGCAATACGTCCTGAAGAACAAGCACATACGTTTCACGGTGGGGCTTATCTTTTCGCTTTCCGCGGCCCTGGGCGCTCTGTACGTGGTGATGATAGTCTTTGTGCAGAAAACCCTGCATTCTGCGACCAAAGATCTCGGTTTACTAATAGTATTCCTGGGCGCGGGCCTCTTTCTCGGTTCGGTGGTCTATGGCCGTTTCGGATCCAGAATATCGCATTACAGAATGATTTTTATTTCCCTTGCCTCGGCCGGGATCGTATTGATAATTTTCGCCTTCACGCTGCAGAGGTATCCTTTTTTCAACGTGGCGGCAAGTCTGGCGTTGCTTCTGGGTTTGAGCATCTCCCCCATTATGATCGCCTCCAACACCATAATACACAAAGTCAGCGACAGCCAGATGCGCGGTAAGGTATTCAGCGCTGTGGAAATCATCATGCACGCGGGTTTCCTTATCTTCATGCTTTTAAGCAGCAAGATAGCCGAACGGCTTCCGGAGGTATTCATCATTTCCGTTATCGGCTGCGTCTTCGCGCTGACCGGGCTGGCGAATATTTTTTACAAAAGAATGGCCGCATGGTTAAATTAGAGCATCACAAAGAAGCCACCGAAAATAAGAAAATAACGACCCTGCCCCTTCCGG
>JAKQBU010000289.1 GCA_029573975.1 Planctomycetota bacterium | reverse complement strand
AACGATCTGGCAGCAAGATTCAGAAATAAATGCAATAGAAGGTTTGACGTCTGAAGGACATGATGAATATTACTATAAATTTTCAGCCGCTGCTGGCTCGTGGCACTTTATAGCTATCGCCAGATAGCTTAAATTTTTTAAAGGATTTTAACATGACCAGCCAGATAAAAAATGGAACCGCTTTGCGGTGTTGTTTAAATAGTTTTCCCGGCTGTGCTCAATGACACAGCGGGCTGTGTAGTGCATCAAGAAAAACGCGAAAGGAGTTATGCAATGCAAACGAAATGGATCCGTAACATGATGAAAGGTCTGGTACTAGCCGTTCTAATGATGGATGTGCTTTCCTGTGCGAATTCCCGGCAGGAAGCGGCTGTGGACCCTTTTAAGGAGACGCCCCGACAGCGCGATGCCCGCATGGAATGGTGGCGGGAGGCACGGTTCGGGATGTTTATTCACTGGGGGCTGTATGCCGTGCCCGGTGGAGTGTGGAACGGGCAGGAAGTCCCAAGTGCCGGGGAGTGGATCATGTTCAGCGGGAAGATCCCGGTGGCCGAATATGAGCCGCTGGTGCAGCAGTTCAATCCCGTCCAGTTTAATGCCAAAGAGTGGGTCCAAATTGCCAAAGAGGCCGGCATGAAGTATATCGTCCTGACCAGCAAACATCACGACGGTTTCTGCCTGTTCGATTCGCAATATACCGACTACGATATCATGTCCACCCCCTTTAAACGGGACATCATGAAGGAACTCTCGGACGAATGCCATAAACAGGGGCTTACAATCTGCTGGTACCATTCGATTATGGACTGGCATCACCCGGATTACCTACCGAGGCGGGAATGGGACCAGCGGCCCGCTGACCAGGCGGACTTCAACCGCTATATTGCCTATATGAAGAACCAGCTTACCGAACTGGTTACTAAATACGGGGATATCGGCGTGCTGTGGTTTGACGGGGAATGGGAGAACACCTGGACCGAAGCGATGGGCAAAGATGTGTACGCCTTTTTGCGGAATCTGCAGGGGGATATCATCATCAACAACCGGATCAGCAAGGGCCGCGGCGGGATGGGCGGTATGACCGCCGCCGGCATCTTTTCCGGTGATTTCGGCACGCCCGAACAGGAATTGCCCGCCACCGGCATCGCCGGAGCGGACTGGGAAACCTGCATGACCATGAACGATACCTGGGGTTTCAAGAAAAACGATCATAACTGGAAATCGCCGGAGGTGCTGATCCGCCAATTGGTCGATGCCTCCAGCAAAGGCGGCAACTATCTGCTGAACGTCGCGCCGACACCGGAGGGCCTGATCCCCCCGCCCAGCGTCGAACGGCTGGCGGCGATGGGTGAATGGATGAAAGTGAACAGCGAGAGCATCTATGGCAGCAGCGCCAGCGTCTTTGCCAGTCTGGACTGGGGCCGCTGTACGGTCAAGCCGGGCCAGCTCTTTCTGCACGTGTTCAACTGGCCGGCGGATGGCAGGCTGCTGGTGCCGGGCCTGAAAAACGAAGTGAAGAAGGCATATCTGCTGGCGGACAAAAACACCAAATTGAAGGTTGCGGTGGAAGGAAATAATGTCATCCTTGCCCTGCCGGAAAAACCGCTTGATCCGATTGATACTGTGGTGGTGCTGAATATTAAGGGAACACCGGAAGTCGCCGCGGCTGCCGGTAATTGATTTTTGTTGGCATGTAGTAGTAGCAAACGCGAAAGGAGATTCTCATGCGATATGTATCCGTTAAAATGGCATTGGCGGTTTTGATAATGATGGGGCTGATATTGTCCGCCGGGTCCTGTTCGAATTTATCGAAGGAATCGGCAGTCGTGGATCCATCTCAGGAAACGCCCCAGCAGCGGGATGCCCGCATGGAATGGTGGCGGCAGGCACGATTCGGTATGTTCATTCACTGGGGACTCTATGCCGTCCCCGGCGGCGTATGGAACGGGCAGGAAGTTCCGACCGCCGGCGAATGGCTTATGTACGGCGGCCAAATCCCGGTGGCGGAATACGAGCCGCTGGTCCAGCAGTTCAATCCCGTCCAGTTTAATGCCAAAGAGTGGGTCAAAATCGCCAAAGACGCCGGCATGAAATACATCGTCATTACCACCAAGCATCATGACGGTTTCTGCCTGTTCGATTCCCAATACACCGACTACGATATCATGTCCACCCCTTTTAAACGGGACATCATGAAGGAACTCGCCGACGAATGCCATAAGCAAGGTATCAAGATTTGCTGGTATCATTCGATTCTGGACTGGCATCACCCCGATTACCTGCCCCGGCGGGAATGGGATAAGCGGCCCGCCGATCAGGCCGATTTCAATCGCTATGTGACCTATATGAAAAATGAGCTTCAGGAGCTGGTTACCAAATATGGCGATATCGGCGTTCTGTGGTTTGACGGCGGCTGGGAGGATACCTGGACCGCGGAAATGGGTAAAGACGTGTGTGCCTTTCTGCGGGGCCAGCAGCCTGACCTGATCATCAATAACCGGGCCAGTAAAGGGGTAGTTGGTATTCTCGCCGGCGATTACAACACCCCCGAACAGGAAATCCCGGCTACCGGCATGGGCGGGGCCGACTGGGAAACCTGCATGACCATGAATAACACCTGGGGTTTCAAGAAGAACGATCATAACTGGAAATCGAAAGAGGATATGATTCGCATGCTGATTGATATTGCCAGCAAAGGCGGCAATTATCTGCTGAATGTCGGCCCCACGCCGGAAGGCCTGATTCCCCAGCCCAGCATCGAACGCTTGCAGGCGATGGGCGACTGGCTCAAGATCAACGGCGAGAGTATCTACGGCACCACCGCCAGCGTATTTCCGAAACTTACCTGGGGCCGCTGCACCGTGAAACCGGGCAAACTTTATCTGCACGTATTCAACTGGCCCGCCGACGGCAAGCTGGAAGTGCCGGGCCTGAAAAACAAGGTCAAAAAGGCGTATCTGCTGGCCGATAAAAAAACCCGCTTGCAGGTTGCGCCCGGCGAGGATAGCCAGATCGTTTCCCTGCTCCCAGCCGCTCCCGACCCCATCGCCAGCGTCGTGGTTCTGGAGATTGAAGGCCAGCCGGATATCGCTCCGACCACCTCTCTCCGCCAGGGCAGCGATGGTGTGGTTACGCTCGGGGCCGCCGACGCCATCGTACATGGCCAGACGGCGAAATTCGAAGCGGGAGCGAATCGCGACAACATCGGCTTCTGGACTAATCCGGCTGATTTCGTCACCTGGGATTTCCAGCTTAAGCAGCCGGGAACCTATACCGTGGAGATCACCTACGCCTGCGAAAAAGGCTGCGGCGGCAGCCAGTATCGTATTCTGGTCGGCGACCAGAAAGTGGACGGCGCCGTCAAAGAGACCGGCACCTGGGGCGACTTTATTACCGAAATTGCCGGGAAAATCACCCTGGCTCAGCCTGGTGTGCATCAGCTCCAGGTCAAGCCCGTCCAGAAACCCGGCCTGGCGGTTATGAACCTGCGATCTGTTGTCCTTAAGCCAGAATAGAAAGGATCAGGTAACAGGAAATGAAGATTTCGATGAAACGTACGTGGTGGTTGCCGGCGGTTTTGTGGATTTCCTGTGGTTTTTGTTATGCTCAGGAGGCCGGCAGCTCGCCCCTGCTGCTGTGGTATTCCCAGCCGGCGGCGGAATGGGTGGAGGCCCTGCCGGTGGGCAACGGGCGCCTGGGGGCAATGATCTTTGGCGAAGTGGTGAAAGGGCGAATCCAGTTGAACGAAAACTCCCTCTGGGGTGGGCACAAAATCAATCCCAATAATGCCGAGGCCCTGGCCGCCCTGCCGGAAGTCCGCCGCCTGATCTTTGAGGGGAAAAATTCGGAAG
>JAKQBU010000287.1 GCA_029573975.1 Planctomycetota bacterium | reverse complement strand
CTCGCTCAGGCAGTTCATACTGTTCGCCGTGAACATCCCCGAGCAGCTCCCACAGCCGGGACAACCGTAATCCTCCAGCTCCTTCAGCTCCTTTTTGCTGATTTTCTTGTTGTTATACGCCGCCACCCCCTCAAATATACTGATGAGGTCCACCACCTTGCCACCCGGCGTCTTTCCCGCCTTCATCGGCCCGCCCGACACAAATATCGTCGGAATATTCACCCGCATCGCCGCCATCATCATCCCCGGTATGATCTTGTCGCAGTTTGGTATGCAGATCATCCCGTCGAAACAATGCGCCCGCACCATCGACTCCACCGAATCGGCGATAATCTCCCGGCTGGCCAGCGAATACTTCATCCCCGTATGCCCCATCGCCACCCCGTCGCAGATTCCGATCGTATTAAACAGAAACGGCACCCCGCCCGCCCGGCGCACCGCCGCCTTCACCATCTCCCCCACCTCATTCAAATGCACATGCCCCGGTATAATATCCACATAGCTATTGGCAATTGCGATAAACGGCTTGCCCATATCCTCATCCCGAATCCCGCAGGCCTTTAACAGCCCCCGGTGCGGCGCCCGCTCAAATCCCTTCTTGATCATGTCCGAATTCATACCTAACTCCTATCTCTATAACAGGTTATATCTCACAAAAACCGGAATTATACCCAACTTCCCTCCAAACTCCACCGAAAAATCCCCCCATTCCCGCTTTTTTCCTGCTTCATTACCTGCGGGACGCTTGTACTGCCGTACAATACACAATTTCTTTGCTATCTGTAATCGGCTCGTAATCCAGACCATGCCCTTTGCATGGTATCATTCTATTTCTATGGCCTGTAGAATAGCATCCTGGTTTCCGGCAGCATTTATTCGCAAGGTAATCAGTCCTTGCCGGTCAGGTGTTATGCCATCCACGCGCACATCGGCTGACATGGCCACTTTACCCGCCTGTACCGACGGATCCCATGACGACCAGAAACAACGGCCGTTAATCATTATATCCATCGGCCGCCGGCCTGTTTCCGCCAGCCACAATTCCGCAAACTTCAGATGCACCGTATAGAGACCCGCCGGCACGGCAAACGAATACGTCAGCTCTTTGCCGCTCCGCGCCGTCCGGTACAGTTCCTGGTCATACAGGGTGGGGGAGGCCTGTTCCACCATCGCTTCCGAACGGAGGACTATCCCTTCCGGATTGGTATCGGCTGACCAGCAATCGCTGTTCCAGTCCACAAAATCCCGGTCCGCCCCGACATTCATGCGAATCACCTGCCCATGCTCCGGGAGCACTTCGATGGCCTGCACCAGGGCTGTCTCCGTCTCTTGCAGCGGGTCCCACCCGCCGCGAAACGTCAGCACCAGATTACCATCCCCATCGGGGACCAGATACCGGAAAATCCGTTCATACGCCCGCCGTGGACCCCGCGTGACATGACAGATATCTTCGTTGCGGATTACCTCCCGCCCGTTAATCTCCAGGCAAAAAGGCCGGCTGAAGAAATACTCAAACTCCGGCTCCGTACATTTCAGCCGCAGGGCATGCAACCCCGGCTGGACCGGAAGGCGATAGGTAAACTCCTTGCCCGCCCGGCCGCCCTGATACAGGGATTGATCCTTTTCCGTCGGCAGTACGGACGTTATCTCCGCCGCCGTCTGATATGGCTGCCCGCCGGTATAATACCGGTCCGCCGACCACACATTCCCGCAGCCGTCGGTGTAATCCCGCTGCGAACCGCACAGAATCCGCACCGCACTCCCCCGCGCTGGAGCGGATGCCTCCTCCGCCCCGGCATACACAATCCGGGGCATCCAGGCAATGATGTCTTTCACATCGCTGCCTTCCGAAGTCCCCCGGTCCAGCACAAACCGGATTTTCTCGCCCGCCGCCACTTCCGCCCGCACATCATGCTGCACACCGGCAAAATCGTTCAGAGCGGCTGTCGCCCAATCCTGCTGGGGCCAGATCTGCCTTGTCCCTTGCAGAATCTTCACCCGGCACGGCTGCCCTTTACCCTGCCGGTAGAACTCCTTCATCGCCCGGCCCAGAATCCGCACGGTCCCGGCCGTTGGTGCCGTCCACACCCGGGCACATAGCACCTCCGCCGAAACCTCCTGCCAACCGCGCCCCATCCGCGCCTGGCCCGGCCCTTCCCAGTAGCCTTCTATTCCCCCCGGCTGGTTCGGAGTCCCGCCAAAGTCTCCCGCCGGGCACTTCGCCGGCGCTACCCAGGTCATCTCCGTAAAATTCTGCCCATCCGCACTGGTCTCCGCGCTCCACCCCTCCCGGCCGCTGCGGGCAAAATGGCCGCCCATAGCCGCGTACGCCAGCGGCTCATGGCCTATCGGCGCGGCGTCTGCCCATTGGCTGGTATTGCCATCCGCGTCCACCGTCCGCACCTGGTAACGCTGCTGGGGATCCCACCCTTCCGCATAATCGAAATAATACAAACCCTTGGCCGTGCTGCCGATCACCTGTTCGCCGCGCCGGATTTCGTAGTGACTCACCCATTTATCATCCGAGCCGGGACACCAGTAGATCCCCATCCCGCCGTAGCCGATATTGTTCTCCCGTCGGCATAAAACTCGCGACGGTGCCAACGGCGCTGTCGTATCTAAGCCGAATCCCGGCCGGTCCGGCAGTCCCAGATAAATCAGCCCGCCGGTATCTACACCGCCCACCTCTATGCCGCTTGCCATCAAATCGGCCCCGCGGCGGCGGCTGGTAGGAGCCGCCGTATTATACCCCACCTCATACTCCTGCTCCCCGATCAATCCCCGCGGATAGACCCGCGCTGCCCCCTCCGCCGCCAGGCTGGGAATGATGACCGCCCTTTTCCGGTCATAACTGGTCCGTTGCAGGTAATTGGATTCCTTATCCCCCGCCACCACCGGATGATGCACAAAACTCCAGCGTCCCACCACCCCTTCCCGCAGCAGATAGCTGTAAATCTCATTTACCCGGGCCACCTGGGCCAGATGCTCCGGTTGTTTACCCACCACATCCAGAAACGCCCACATCGGTGCCACCAGCAACTGCCGATAAAAACAATACACCCCCTTCTCGCCCCAATTCCGGAAAAAGTTATCGATCCCGTCCAGCCATTTGTCCGGCGTCTCCAGATACGAAAAATACTGATTGATCACCTTGCCCCGCCCCGCATCGGACAGGTAATTCACGTCCGCAAACCGCTGGATCTCAAACTGGTGCGAATAGCGGCTGCCGCCATTGCACGTATGAAAAGAACTGCCCGGATGCCTGGTCAGAAAGGCATCCAACTGCTGCATAAATCCCGCCCCATCCTCCGGCCCGGCCCAGCCAATCGCATCCGTCCGCCATTGATAATCCCCCCACGATCCGACTTTGGTATCCATCACCCCCGGCGTGGGCCGGCCCGCCATCCACAGCAGCCATTTCATCCCCATCTTTTGCAGATACCGCTGCGTCTGGGCAAAATCCGGCCCATCATAACTACCCACAAACACCGTCGAATACGAATCCTCAATCGGCCAGCCCGGATACTTCGCCCAACCGGCGTCATCCCACAGCATATCAATCCCCAACGACCGCAGCAGGTCCAGGCTATCCATATCCAGCCAGCCCAGCCGCGCCGTGAACTGCTCCTGCAAATTCCGGCTGCAGAATACCCACGACGTGGCATACTTCGTCTTGGCATAATATTCATTATTCGTAAAATCCCACATATATTCATACTGCCACCGATAGAGCTGCTCAGCCATATTATCGAGGGTATCGCCGAACACCCCGAACGTAACCAGCGGCAATCCCACCGCCTGGCCGGGTTTCAACTCGTAGCCGGACAGATCATCCGTCCCGCTGGTAAAGAACGCCTCCCCGCCGCGTAAACAGGGGTAGTCATAAATGCCAAACCACTGCCGGCTGGCGGAATTGGACGCCGCCACCCGCAAAACCGCCCGTTTACCGGCTGTCAGCAGCGCCGCCGGAACCGTCAGCCTCATGGTCCCCATACTGTCTTCGCCATTCGCCGTGGTTACATCATAATCCAGAACCACCCCCTCTTTTTTACCGGTCCAGCTTTGGGTGCTTTGAGTAACCTGAAAATCCAGCAATTCCTCATCCCCCAGATACAGGGTAAAACTGCCCTGCGGCTGGCTCTGATAACCCGTAGCGCCCAGCCACTGAAAAGTATAGCTCTCCCCCTGCTTCACCTCCTGGGGCACCACCAGGCTCTTCCAGATAACCTCCTGGGTCCCATCCACAGCGCGAACCAGATGAATCCGCTGATTTCCCACAGGCGAGGCGTACATGCTGCTTTCCGCCGATTTGCTGATTCTATGGCAGCCGTTGAAATCGGACGTATAGG
>JAKQBU010000032.1 GCA_029573975.1 Planctomycetota bacterium | reverse complement strand
TGCGGCGGATCCGTATTATGAGGAGGACGAGAGCGGCGGGTATGGGCATTTTCAAAGGGGGCAGCTGGTGCGGCATCCGAAATTCGGGCTGGGTAGAATCAAGGAAATCCAGCTCCATGGAGAGGACACCAAGGTGGTGGTCCAGTTCAACAACGGCAGCCAGAAGACACTGTTTTTGAAGTATGCCAATCTGGAAAGCCTGGATTTTTAGCCGTCGGGATTAACTGTTTTTATAGGGCTGGTAGTTCTGGGCGATGGGCATGCGGCGGCCGAAGCCGAAAGCGCGGCTGGTGACTTTGAGGCCGGGGGCGGCCTGGCGGCGTTTGTATTCGCTGCGGTCCACCAGGCGGATGACGCGGGCCGTTACCCGCGGGTCAAAACCGGCGGCGGTGATTTCGTCGAGGGATTTTTCCTGCTCGATATACAACTGTAAAATCGCATCCAGAATTTCGTAGGGAGGGAGGGAATCCTGATCGGTCTGGTTGGGCCGCAGTTCGGCGGAGGGAGGTTTGGTGATGGAACTGGCGGGAATCCGTTCTTTCGGGCGGTTGATCAGGCGGGCCAGTTCATAGACCATGACTTTGGGGACATCACTGATGACCGCCAGGCCGCCGGCCATATCGCCGTACATGGTGCAGTAGCCGACCGCCACTTCGCTTTTATTGCCGGTGGTGAGCAGCAGGTGGCCGAACTTATTGCTCAGGGCCATCAGGATATTGCCCCGCAGGCGGGCCTGAATATTTTCCTCGGTGATATCGGGAGCACGGCCGGCGAAATGAGGCGTGAGCAGTTTTTCCATCGAATCATGAATATCCCCGATGGGGATGATTTTAAACTCGATCCCCAGATTTTCCGCCAGAGCTTGGGCATCGTCGATGCTGCCCTGGCTGGAGTAGCGGCTGGGCATGGCCACGCCTAGTACATGTTCCTTACCCAGGGCGTCCGCCGCGATTGCGGCGGTAACGGCGGAATCGATACCGCCGGAAAGGCCCAGCAGCACGCTGTGAAAACCGCATTTTTGCACATAATCGCGCAGGCCCAGCACCAGGGCCTGATAGACGGAGGCCACTCCTTCCGGCAGCGGTTCCTGGCGGGCGGCCTGGGGGTGGTCCATATCGAACAGCAGCAAATCTTCCGCAAAGGCCCGGGCCTGGGCCAGACGATTGCCGCCAGCGTCAAAGACGCAACTGGCCCCGTCAAAGACCAGTTCGTCGTTGCCGCCGACCTGATTGACATAGATGAGGGGCAGTTGATATTTGCGGCACTCGCTGGCGAAGAGGACGCAGCGAAAGAGGTGCTTGTCCATGACAAAGGGGGAGGCGGACATATTGACCACCCAATCGACGCCGGCGGCGGCCAGTTCGGCCAGCGGCCTGACATCATAAAGCGGACGGGCGGCCGTTTCGTTCTGCTGCCAGATATCCTCGCAGATGGTCAGGCCGATTTTATGCCCTTTGAATTCGATTACCTGCTGGGAGCGGGCCGGCTCGAAATACCGGCTCTCGTCGAACACATCGTAGGTCGGCAGCAGTTTCTTGTAATAGCGGGCGGCAATCTGGCCGCCGCTGAGCAGGGCTGCCGCGTTGTGCAGGGTGCGGCCGGTTGTACCCTCATGGCGGCAGACATAACCCACCAGGGCGGCGCAGGCGGTACACTCTTGCGCCAGGTCTTCCAGAGCCGCCAGGTTGTCGTCAATAAAGCGGGGTTTGAGCAGCAGGTCTTTGGGAGGATAGCCGGTCAGCGACAACTCGCTAAAAACCACTAGGTCCGCTGCCTCGCCCCTGGCCTGCTGGATCAAACTTCTGATTCTGTCGCTGTTGCCGCGAATGTCTCCTACGGTTGGATTAAACTGGGCCAGTGCGATTTTCATG
>JAKQBU010000282.1 GCA_029573975.1 Planctomycetota bacterium | reverse complement strand
TTTTATGCCCCGGCCACTGCCATGTGACCGGCTTTGGTCGGGTTCAGGCGGCGTAGCTATGGAGGCCGGCGAAGATGCGGGCGAGGTTGACCCAGAGGAGGGTGATGAGGACGGCCAGCAGGCCCAGGAGGACCAGCAGAGAATTGATGCGTGGGAATTTTCGGCCATACATGCCGCGGAAATGCAGATAGATCAGGTAGATCAGCCAGGTGACCAGGGACCATAATTCTTTGGGGTCCCAGCCCCAGAAATCGCCCCAGGCGAGTTTGCCCCAGTAGCTGCCGAGGATGAGTCCCAGGGTCAGCAGCGGGAAACCCAGACAGACCATGCGATAGGCGGCACGATCGTAGTCAACCAACTCAGGATTGGCAGGGCCGCCGGGTTTGAGGAATTGGGCTGCGGCCTGAACGGCGGCCTTGGCCATCAGGATATAGGAGAGGACATAGACGGCGACATGGGGGGCAAAGAGCCAGGATTGCAAAGCGGGAGGCAGATTCTGGGGATTGGCGTTGAAGATAAAACCGGCAGGGAAGAGGACGATGACGCCGAGGAGCATATCGGCAGCCTCCGCGCCGATGCGGAGGGCTTTGCGGCAAAAGAGGGAAACAGGGTAAATCATGCCCAGACTTAAAAAAATCTCGAACATATTCTGCAGGGGTACGTGATCGACATGGTTCCAGCGGTAGAGGAAGGCGGCCAGGACGACCAGAAAGCCAAGAAGGTAAAAAATATGCCCCGCCTTTTTGCGGCGGGCCAGAGTCAGGCCGAAGGCCAGCAGGTAGAGCAGCATGGCGGCGTAGATGAGATATCCCTGTAGATTCGCTTTAAATTCCATGGGCACTCCGCTGGCCGAAGTGGCGGATGAGGTGCCTGATCCAGCATTGCCAGAAGACGCCGGCGCAGAGCAGGAAATACCCCAGGAAGACGGCCCGCAGTCCCGAATCGGATACGACATCCAGGACGGTGTACCAGCGGGCTTCCCGGCCACGGGAGGTATCGACGGTATCCCGGCCGTAGGAAGACTGGTAGAGATGGTAACCGCCGTAGCGGAGGGGGTGGTTCACTTCGATGAGGGCCGGCTGCTGCCGGTAGTTATGATAGTCCAGAATCATGACGTTGCTGTAGAAGTCTTTGATGCCGAGGGTGGCACCGGGTTCATAAAGGAAGGAAAATCCTTCGATTTGCAGGACATGGGGCATGTCGGCGGGGAAGACATAGGAGGATTTCCGGGTGCCGTCGGCCCATTCGATCTCGACCTGCAGGGCCGGGTTGACCTCATCGGGGAGGCGGTCGGTGACGCGGTCAGTGATCTTTAGATTTCGCAGGACGCGCAGGATGGTGATTTTTTTCAGGGGCGGCGGCAGGAGCAGTTCCCGGCCGGGCTGGTCGGGTATCTGCCAGTGAGAGGAGGAGGCAGGCTGGGTATTGGGATCTGAAGTTTTCCGGACATGGAGCGAACCGGCACCCCAATGGTACTCCATCCAGAAATCTTCCAGATAAACGGAGAAAGGCAGCATTCCCAGGACTTCACCGGTTTCTTTTTGCAGAATCTGGTTCTGCTGGGAGCCTTCGTAAATGGCCATGACGCCTTTATGAACCTTCTGGGCACCGAAAAGCCGGTTTTGCAGGAGATGGCCTTTGGGCGAACTCCACATACTGCCCAGGAGGACGACGATGCAGCCCAGGTGGATCAGGAAGAGGCCGGGCTTTCGCAGGAGAGAGGGGAAAACCAACAGGCCGGCCAGCAGCAGAAGGACAAAAAACAGCCAGTAAAAAACGGCTGGTGCGGTATTGAACAGGTATCCGGTCCGTTGTGCTCCCAGAAACGAGCCGATGACGGACAAGCAGAGCAGGATGCCCAGCGTCAGCAGTGTCAGCCATAGCGCCGCGCGCCGAAGACGCTGGGGAAGACCGGTATTTTCAGGCATTGCTTGCTATCCTGTGTCAGGGGGCCGAATTTGCGCCCGCGAAAAAATACTCGTTGTAATTCCTGTCAATGGCCGGTATTATAGCCGGCGGCAGATTGAATGCAAGGCCAAGTATTTTCAGAAGTTAAATTTTCCGTAGGGATATGGAATCCGGAAAATACCGGATAACAAAGGCAGGCTGATATGTTCCAGTTATCGCTGGCGGAACAGGTGATTTTTTTACTGGTGTTGCTGCTGGGGATGACGGCAGCGGCGGCTGGGGTCTGGCAGTTACGGAAGGGAGAGGCCATAAGCGGGCTGCTCATGTCGCATTTGATGGCGATGACGCTGCTGCTGGAGGCGGGGCTGCTGATTTTCCGGGCGACGGCGGAGGGGGCTATCCCGCTGACGGGACTGTTTGAATCGCTGATTGTGCTGACGCTGGTTTTCGGGATGACGTATTTGATTTTCGGGGTGTTCATCCA
>JAKQBU010000231.1 GCA_029573975.1 Planctomycetota bacterium | reverse complement strand
TCTGGACCATTTTTCGCAGGTCCTTGTTGGTGGCGCTGATCACCCGGACATCAACCATCACCGGTTTCTCCCCGCCGACTTTTTCAAACACCCCTTCCTGCAGCACCCGCAGCAGCTTGACCTGCATATTGAGGCTTAGCTCCCCCACCTCGTCCAGAAAAAGGGTCCCGCCGTCGGCCAGTTCAAACCGGCCTTTCTTGTCGCGCACCGCCCCCGTGAAGGCCCCGCGCACATGGCCGAACAGCTCGCTCTCCAATACCCCTTCGGGCAGCGCCCCGCAATTGACAGGGACAAAAGGTTTACCGGCACGCCGGCTTTCCTGGTGAATGGCGCTGGCCACCAGCTCTTTTCCTGTCCCGCTTTCACCCTGAATCAGGACCGAACAGTCACTGTCGGCCAGATCCCCGATCAGTTCATAGATGGCCTGCATGTTGTGTTCCTGGCCGATAATGCCGTGGAATTGCCGGACCGTTTTTAGTTTCTGCCGCAAATGGGAGACCTCGGTAATATCGTGCAGGCAGGCCATCACCCCCTGGACTTCCCGGCGGTCATTGCGCAGGGCCACCACCGACATTTCAAGGCGTTTGGGGCGTCCGTCCCGGGTGGTAATTTTAATCGGATAGATAAGGGTATCCGCTTTCGGAAGATCATCGCAGAAGGCGCATTTGCCGCCGCAAAAGTTTCCGGGAAATACCTCGTGGCAATCCCGCCCGACCACCTCACTGCGAGCATACCCGGTCATTCGTTCGGCGGCGCGGTTAAACCAGGTAATGATTCGATGTATATCATGGACAATGATCCCGTCCGCCAGATGGTCCAGCATCATTTCGTTGTTTTGCTTGATGGCTAACAAGGTTGAAAAACTGTTCCACGTGGCCATAAATCGTATTCGCAATTGCAGTTCGTCCCGAAGCCCAGCCCAGGGGGCGAGGGAATCTTCCGAATCCGAATCCGCCAGTTCCTCCAGATCCCAGCGCAATAACAGCGGCATACCCGGCAAACCAACATAGATATCCTCCAACTCGTCCGTCAAGGCTATCAGGATATCAAACTGGGAAAGATGAATGTCCGATAACTTTTTGACAGGCTGATCGGAGAGCTGAATACCGGCTTCAGTCAGTTGGGAAATAGTTTGGGGGTCAACAGAACGTGCTTTTTTGCAGGCACTGGTAATCTGGATATCTTCCGGAACAGCCTCCCGGGCAAGACCTTCCGCCAAACGGCAAAGAATTTCACTTCTGGCACTATAAAATAACACTCGTATCATGGCCGGCTCCGTGAAAACCCTGACTTTTTATACAGGGATTCCAACCGCTGATATAACATGATGGAACCGCCAAAAGTCAATTTCGTCATCCAAAAACGGCTCTGGCTCCCTAATAAAAAAGGTCGAAGAGCTTTTGACGCTGGCGTCTATCACGTGTAATCTGCCGGCCAATCATACCAAAATATTCTCACCCGTCAAGTTAAACAAAATCCCCCTGCTTCCCCGGGATTTTGACTAAAACCGTAAAATCTTGGGTATCCCGCCAGGCCTCAGAATCCAAAACGCCTGCTTTTCTGCCTCATGGAATTTCTGCATAAAAAAGCCCGTCACATTGCATGACGGGCTAGGAGAAAAGAGTCTTCAACTGGAATTTCGCTATCCATTGCTGCCATCCCAGTTAATAAGGAGGAATTCGAAAGAAAATTATTAACTTGTGTGTGTGTGTTTGGTTGTCTGTGTTTCTGGTTTTTTCCTTTTTTTATTTTTCTTTCTCTATCATATTTTACGCCGTAATTTTGCCGAAAGTTTTAAAAATTTTTATTTTTTGAATATTCTTGGCCGCCCAGCCGGTATTTACCCTTATTCCATTTGCCGCATGAATTCCTTTTTCTTATCCTCTTTATCTTGGTATAATGGGCAAAAAGAAATCATAAAGATTTTAAAATTAAGGTTTTAAGGAGTTTTCGCTATGTACCGAATCGGCTTTATCGGTTCCGGCAAAATGTCCGCTGCCCTGATGGGGGCCATCCTCCGCGGTCGGTTAACCGATGCCAAAAATATGATCTGTTCTGACATCAGCCCCGCTCAGCTGGATAACGTCAAAAAAGAATACGGGGTACAAATTGCCGCTGATAATGCGCAAGTTCTTGATAAATCAGATTTTGTGGTATTAGGCTTCAAACCGCAAAACTTCCCCCAGGCTGTGGAAAATCTCAAAAACCTCGTTCGCCCGGAGCAGATCGTCCTTTCGATTTTAGCAGGTGTCCGGATTGAAAAAATTCGTAACTATCTGCCCGGCCGGGTGATACGCGTTATGCCCAATACCGCCTGCCTCGTAGGCCAGATGGCGGCCGGTTTTGCCGCCGCGCCGGAAGTAACGGCTGAGGATCTGGAAACGGTCCAAAAGATTCTGAACTGCGCCGGTTTGGCGCTCCAGGTACAGGAGGAAGACCTGGATGCGGTAACGGGATTGAGCGGATCGGGGCCGGCTTTTGCGGCATACCTGATCCAGAGCTTTATCACCGCGGGAGTCAAAGCCGGATTAGACAAAGAGGTCGCGCGAAAGCTCACCCTGCAAACCTTCCGCGGCACTGCCTGCTTGCTCCAGCAATGGAATATGTCGCCCGAGGATTTGATTCAGATGGTTTCCTCGCCCCGCGGAACCACGGTGGCCGGCCGGGAAATTCTGGAGTCCTCTGATGTGCAGCAGGTGATTGAGCGGACCGTTGTCCGGGCGAAAGAACGAAGCATCGAACTGGGACGCTGAATTGGAAAACGAACCGGTCAGTATAGTTGAAATTTGCTGGTATATCTTCAGTACCATTTTTCTGATCCGCTGGCTGCGGCAAACCGGCTGGGGCCGCCGCAGCCTGCTTGATGCGCCCCTCAAAAAACACCATCTTCAGGTATTTGATTTATTATTTGTAGTTTTTTTGTATCTGGCGGCCATAGCGGCAGCTTCCATTGTTGCCCCGGCTGCCGAAGCAGAGGCCGACTGGCGCCAAAAAAATCTGGCCTGGCTGATTGCGTTGTCAGGATATGCGATTCTATCGGCCGCCATTCTTTGGCTGGGCGTTTCTAAATTTGAGACAGGGCTGCCGGGATTGGGTATTACGGCAAAAGGATTCAGCCAAACCCTCTGGTCCGGCTTCGGTTATTTTTTGGTCGGAGGCGGGTTGACCCTCGGTACGCTTTTTCTCACGGTACAGATTTGCCGGCTGGCCGGCTACGACATAATTCAAAGACACGACATCCTGCAAATGCTGGAAAAAAATCCCCCGTTGTTCAGCCTTCTGATCCTGCTTTTTCTGCCCGCCGTCGCAGCGCCCATCGCTGAAGAACTCTTATTCCGCGGCCTGCTGCAAAATTTTTTAATCCGTCTATTTACCCTGAACTATGCTGGAATACCGGACGATACACTTGCCGGCGAAAAGGGCGTATCGGCCATTTCTGCGGCCGCGGAAAATCCCCCGCCCGATTCCGTACCTGCCCGTTGGCTGGGTATTTTGGTCACTTCCCTGGTGTTTGCGGTTTTTCATGCCCAGTGGCAGCAGTGGCCCGCCCTGTTTGTGCTTTCCCTGGTCTTGGGCTACAGCTATGAACGCCGCGGCAATTTGCTGATCTGCATGTTTACCCATGCCTTCTTCAACCTCCTGCCTCTGGCCATGATGCTGTGGAAAGTACACTATGGCCAGGCATGAAACCCACGCCCGGCAGCAAGGGAGGACGGGTTACATCTTCTTTCTCAATATTGACGGAACCGCCAAAAGTCGATATGGACATCCAAAAACTCACTCTGGCACTCCAATAACAAGGAATCGACGAGTTTTGACGCTGGCGTCAATATTTAATATAGATCACCTTATGTTCAGAGAAAAACTCAAAGCCGGTTTTTCCCGATTCCGGGATCCCGTGACCGGATAGCTTCACCCCGCCGAAACTAAGCTGGGCTTCCTTATGAGCGGTCGGCATATTCACATGCGTTATGCCTGCCTCCGTTTGTTCAAGGAACCGAAAGGCTTTTTCCAGGTCCCGGGTGTAAATAGAGGAAGAAAGGCCGTACTTCACGCCGTTGGCAACCTCCAGCGCCTCTTCCCAATGGGAAACCGTCAGGATACTCAATACCGGCCCGAAAATTTCTTCCTGCGCCAGATACATATCCGGTGTAACATCGGAAAAAAGAGTCGGTTCGATAAAACAGCCATGCTGCAAACCCTCCGTGCTGATGCGCCGGCCGCCGGCGATCAGTGTGGCACCCTCGTGTTTTCCTCTCTCGATGGCGGCTAAAATGCTGTCCATCTGGCCCTGCCCGCAGACCGGTCCCATCTGTGTCTTTTCCTCGGTCCCCTTGCCGACGGTGATGCGGGCGGTTCGTTCGAGCAGCAGGGTCAAAAAATCATCGGCGATGGATTTTTCCAGAATGATCCGGCTGGTGGATGTGCACCACTGGCCGGCACAGGCAAAGCCGGCCAGCACCGCATCGTCAACCGCTTTTTCCAGATCGGCATCCGCCAGCACAATCATCGGATTTTTCCCGCCCATTTCCAGTTGCGTCCGTGTGAAGGTGGCGGCGGCGCCTTGGTTGATTTGGCGGCCTACTTCCGTAGAGCCGGTGAAACTGACAGCCTTGACGGCGGGATTGGCAACCAGTTCCCCTCCGATGATTGAGCCGGAACCGGTAACCAGGTTCAGCACCCCGGCGGACAGTCCCGCCTGCTCGAATAATTTCACAAACTCCGCCCCGCACCCGGGGGTCAGGTTAGCAGGCTTCAATATACAGGTATTGCCCATCATCAGGGCAGGGATAACTTTGCGACAGGGAACATTGAAAGGAAAATTCCAGGGCGAAATGATACCGACTACCCCTAAGGGAACGCGGATGCTGTAGGCCAGAACCCCCTCCACCCGGGATGGCATCAGGGTGCCGGCCATCCGCAGACCTTCGTGCATCAGAAATTCCATTTCTTTGCGGCTGGATTCGATTTCCATCTGGGATTCTTTCACCGTTTTCCCATTTTCACGGGTAATCATTTGGGCAATGCAGGTTTTGTTTTTTTCCATTACCTCCAGGGCCTTCCGGAGATACTCGTGCCGCTGATAGACCGTGAGCGCAGACCAGGGACCGAAGGCTCTTTCCCCAGCCTGGATGGCTTGCTGCGTATCCTGAACCGTGGATTTGGGCCACCGGCCGGTTATTTCGGTTAAATCGGCGGGATTCCGCTGTTCATATGTTTGGTTGTCGGACGAGGATACCCACCGTCCGTTGATGTAATTTCCGTTCGCACTATCCATTATGACTCCTTCAAATTTGACGGAACCGCCAAAAGTCGATATTGACAGCCAAATACAGCTCCGGCTCCCCAACAACCAGAGGTCGAAGGGCTTTTGACGCTGGCGTCAACGTTGGAAACAAATATTCGATACCTGTAGTGTCAAAACACTTACAATCCTTCTTATTATAGCCCTCCATTATCAGGGAGGTTGTTTGTCCAGCACGAATCTGTCGATATGTACAAATAAACATATCGAATGTCAAGTGAATACTGTATACATTTTTGAGAATGACAAAAAAACCTCCCCTGGAAGGCCTCTTTACTTTTTCCGGACCTCGATCGGCAAATTGGCATTGCCGCTGATGATATAGTCCGTATTCATACTATTGGAGGAAAACGCCTGGAAACGCCGCATCAGCGCCAATCGGGATTTGTCCGTCAGCAGGACCGCCTTGCTGCCGGGCAGGCTGGGCAGGCTGGTTTCCTCTATGGCGATGCCGCTATCCGGCATAATGATACTGATATAGAGTTTGTCCCGCCGAATCGAAAGCCGTTCCTGCAGGATTTGTTGTACATCCTGGGGAGTAAAGGCACTGAATCGCTGCGGCTGAGCAGCCTGCATTTGCTGCTGGTAGGCCTGCTGGGAACCGATATTGATCTGATAATTCCCTTCCGGCAAATCATCCGGCAGTTTGAGGAGCAGTTCATACTCCCGCAAATCCTGGCGAACCGGTTCAATCACCACCCGGGCCGGGACGGTCTGGCCCGGCTGATAGACCACTTGCGGTATCTGAACGGAGCGAATGGCCGCCGCTGTATTTTTATCATAGATAGTTGTGTGCATTTCCACGCGGGTCAGCTTGACTTCTTTCCAGGGATTATTCAGCAGCAGACTCAGCGGACCGGTTATATCACTCTCCAGATCATATATATAATTGTCCGAAGAAATATTCTCAAAAACAAATGGATCGGTGTTGTCAAATTCCATTTTCAGTTGATACGTGATAGTATGATCTTCCGGCAGATCGCCCTTTTGCAAAACCGTATTGATTGCTGCCATTGCGGCCAGAGTGGCATCGATCCGGCTGTCCTGGGCAATTTGCATGGAAAACTGCTCCTGTTGGCCTGTCATCGTCCAGTGTACGGTGGTTTGAACGGGTATCATCTGAACTTCTGCCCCAAGGCGCCCGAATATACCGGTTGCTTCGTCCGCCTGAATAGCACCGATAATGGCGGTCGGATCCCCCAGCTTGAAGGACATGCTGGTACGGCTGATAAAGGTGTGGATATAGCCGCTGGCCATGGGCCATTGCGATGCCCCCGTTCCGTTCCAGGCATGACCAAAACCATAAATCTTATCATCCACAACTTCTGTTACCGTTCCCAGCACTGCCGCGTTCATATCGCCGGTGATCAGGGGAATGGTAACCGTTGAGCCGGGCTGCATCGTCACCTGCAGGTTCTGGGAACCGCCCGAGCCAACGGATTGCAGGCCCAACTGCAAATTCAGTCCGGGAATCCGTTCCTGCAGTGCATCCAGCGTCTGGCGGCTGAATCCGCCCAGGACCACCGGCATAGGCAGCGCGACAAGTCCCGTCACCGCGGTGTCTGAGGCATCGGGTAAGGATTTGGCCAGGCCCCCTTGTTGCGCCATGCGGTTCAGGTCTTGGGGAGTGAACAACTCCTTTGCCATCAGATTTTGATATACTTTACGATCGAACGCGACAAACTTCCCGCCGCCGCCTTGCCCGGTCGGGTTACGATCCTGGCGCGCCGATCGGATATTCAGCATTTCCTGGATGGGAGTAACTCCGTACAGCGGTTCCTCTCCGTACGGCCAGCCGAACGCCATCGCCCCCGCCAGCCGCCCTTCGAAAAACACCGGCGAACCGCTCACCCCCTGCACCCCGCGGGCGATATCAAAACGCGGATCATGGCAGCGGATTAAAATAGCATCCCGCCCGGGATCGTTATGCCGCAAAATGGAAATCACCTCCACCTCGAACTTCTCCGGCTCGGTGCCGTAAAAAACCGTCAGACCATACCCCCGCATGCCCGGCTTTAATTCCTCTACATCAATATAGCGGGCTGCATCGAAACCAGCCGTCGGGGTATTGCCAACGGGTTCCTCAGGATTTACAGCCGGCGGAATGGCAGGCACTTCCACCGCCTCACCAGCCAGATTCCACTCCCTGCCATCGGCGGTTTTCCCGCCGACGCAAAAAACTGCGAACAAAACCGCAACCAGCATCCAACCGACATATATCGTATGTATTTTCTTGCTCATAACCGCTTATTGTAGCAGTTCTCCTCCCTATGGCAAGCTTATAATAAACTTGACGGAACCGCCAAAAATCGATATGGACCGCCAAAAACGGCTCCGGCTCCTCAATCACAAGGGATCGAAGAGCTTTTGACGCTGGCGTCAGATTTGGGAAAATAGGTATCTTTCCACACCAGGTTAGCCGATGTCAGTCGGTATGTTGTATTTCCTGCAGCTCAAATAAGCCGCCTCCGGCCCGGCGCAGTCGGCCCATCTCGACCAATTTGTCCCACACCTGCGCAGGATAGGCATCCGGCGGCCGAATCGCGACAATCCCGCTGCCGCGGCTCTTATCGACCGATCCGTGCCCCAGCCCGGACTCATCGTCCAGCCGCGTCAGTTTCAGTCGCTTCTTGAACGCCTTCATCGCCCGCCGCAGGTTCTCTGCCGACAAGGGATCTTCGGGTAACTCATGACTCATATTCTTTCTCCTGAAAACTGGATTTCCTTACAATGGTTCTTTTTGCTTCAGTAATTCTACCGCCTGGCTGGTCCCAATAACAATCAGATGATCGCCGGCTAATATCTGTTCCGTCGGAGCCGGCATGGTAATCTGTTTTTCACTCCGTCGGATTCCGATCACCGTAACCTGATGCTTCTGCCGGAACTGAATCTGCGCCAGCGTCTGGCCCAGCAGGGGGGAATCCTCCGCCAGCTTCACTTCGGCAAGGGCAAATCGGTCCCTGCTTTCCTGATCCTCGTGCTGGCTTAACTGATTGAGCAGGGTCTCCGCCCGGTGCAGTTCCTCGGCGGTTCCCATAAGCACCAGCCGGTCGTTCGGATACACCGGAAAATCAGGCTCCGGATCGTAATACACCCGCCCGGCCCGGCTGACCGCCAGAATCGACGCCCCCGTACTGGCCCGCAGCGGGATTTTCCGAACCGTCTGCCCCGCATAGGCCGTACCGGAGGGTATGCGAACTTCCCGAAAGGCGATCGGCCAGTCCACCATCTCGGGCAGAACGTCCATCGCATGGGTCAGGGCATCGGCGGCCTGCTCCGACGCATCAATAAACGGCCGGAAAACCACGCGGGCCCCGCGCCGGCGAAACAGGTCCGCCTCTTCCTGGTTGGCGGCCGTCAGGGCTATTTTACCCTCATATCCCCGATTCTTTAAATGTTCCAGCAGGGCAAAATTCAGCTCACGGAACGGAACGGTGCTGACTACCCAGCGGGCACGACCCAGCGGAAGCTGCTCATGGATCTCCGGATCGGCAATGTCCCCGTAGAGTACCGGAATGCCGCGAGCCCGCCATTTCTCCAGTATCCCCGGGTCAAAATCCACCCCGATGATACTCTTGTTCCGCCGCAGTAGATGCTCCGCCAGCCCCGCCCCGTACCGGCCCAGCCCTACCAGAATCACATCCACCGAAGCAGTCTCCGGCAGAATGTCTATGGCCGCCTCCCGGTAAGGATTACGCCGCTCGAAAAGCTTCAAAGGACGCGCCAGCACCCGGTACAGAGCTTCTGAATAGAGGATCATATACGTGGACGCAAAAATCGTTACCACCCCCACCAGCGTAATCAGCCCCATCGTCTCCTCGCTGATGTGCCCGATACTCACTCCCAGGGCCGCCACAATCAGCGAGAACTCGCTGATCTGGGCCACCGTCAGGCCCGCCAGAAAAGCCGTACGCCGCCGATACCCCATGATGCCCATAATAATCAGGACGATCAGCGGATTGCCGATCAGTACAAACAAAGACAACACGATGGAATTGCCGACCTGAGAACCAACCATGGACCAGTGCAGCCGCGCCCCCAGATCAATAAAGAAAAACAACAGCAGAAAATCCCGCAGGCTGGTTAGCCGCGCTCCAATCGCTTCCCGGTACTGCGTCGAAGCCAGCGATATCCCCGCCAGAAAGGCCCCCACCTCTTTGCTGAAACCCAGCCACTCGCTGCCGGCCCCCAGAAAGATCGCCCAGGAAATCGCAAACAGGACCAGCATCTCCGGCGAATAGGCCAGCCGATGCGCCAGACGCGGCAGTACATACTTCATCAGCAGCGCCACCATCCCCAGCAAACCGATCCCTTTGGTAACCATCAGCAGAGATGTCCAGAAAACCGAATCTTCCTTCGCCAGACCCGCTCCGAAGGTGGTCAAGCCCACGAGTGCCAATATGGCGGCAATATCCTGCACAATCAGAAATCCCACCGCGATCTGCCCGTGCAGCGAATCGATCTCCTTTTTGTCCGAGAGCAGCTTGACAATAATAATCGTGCTGGAAAAGGTCAGGGCCACCGCCACATACGCCGCGCTGAGCAGCGGCATCCCCATGGCCAGCGCAATCACCAGGCCGATCGCGGACGTGAAAACAATCTGGCCCAGCCCGGTAGCCAGCGCCACCGGACCGGTTGTCCGAATCAAATGCAAATCGAGCTTAAGCCCTACAATAAACAGCAGCAAGGCAATCCCGATATGGGCCAGCAGTTCGATCTGCTGGTAACTGGCAATCAGCCCCAAACCCGACGGACCGGCCAGAATCCCCGTCGCCAGAAACATAATCAGTAGGGGCTGGCGCAATTTTTGCCCGATGATTCCCAATAGGGTCGCCAGGCTGAGAATGGCGGCTATTTCTAAAAAACTATGGTCGTGCATCTCTCGGTTCCGGATTTATCGTTCAAATTGAAAATAGTATATCCCCTGACGCCGCCATCGTCGATATAATTTGCCGGACCAGCGAGGTTTCTCCCTCTTTTTTTCTTATTCCGGCGTGTCAGGATACGTAATCGCCGCCAGCAGATACCCGCCATAGGTGTTCCAGAGTGCATCGGAATCTTCCTGATCGGCCGCCCGCGGCAGCTCCAGCGTGACAATCGGGATATTCCGTTCCGCGGCATACGACCCCAGCGAACCCGGCAGACTCCCCAGCTTTTTCAGCGGCAGCGGCCCGTACCCGGTCAGGTGCTCCGCCAGCGCCTCCGACTGCCCGTCATAATCCAGGCAGTTCAGCGGCTGATGGATGCTGAGAATCCGGTCCGGCTGCCATTGCCGGATTACCGCTTCGATAATCCGGGACTCCGGCTCCGAAAGGGGCTTCTCGCCGGTTCGCGCCGAATTGACGCGATTGACCGTGGCAAAATTGCGATTCAAATCCACACCGTAACTATTGCCCCGGCTGTTCCGCTCCACCCCATCCGGATTCGCAACCGGCATCAACACCACGCAGCGGCCCTCCAGCAGCCGCGGATGGCGGCACAAATAGTCCGACAGGCTTGCCACCAGCCTCGTCCCCGCCTGCTCATTGCCGTGAATAGCAGCCAGAATGAATATAACATCATCCCCCTTCCCAAAAAGTTCACCCTCTATCGGGCGCGACTCCGCCGAATAACCAAAAAACACACTTTCGCCGGCAACCTCTTGATGGAACCGCATCCCCCCGCAGCCGCCCACACCCAAAAAACAAATCCCGCCCAAAACCAGCAGCACCAGACTTCGAGTTTTTCCGTTTGCCTTGTCATAAAAATGATACATGCCGTTACCTTAACACGTTACATTCCATGGATGTCGTTATATCTATAAAAGGGATTCCTTAAACGGATTAAATTTCGGGATTATTAAACTGGCTCCCGCACCATTCGTCAATGCATTTCCGCCCCAACCGGCAGGTTTATATCCGGAGCTGAACCGGCGTAATCTCTTGACATTATCCCCCATTTGGGTAAAACTGCCATAGCAAAAGCGGTAGGAAGGAATTGGCGCCAAAAACAGGAGATACGCACATGTCCGCAAAAATCTTAACCTTCGGTGGTCTTGCAGTTCTTTTTGCAGTTTCCGTTTCCGGAGCGGTCACCTCCACCCCGCAGGAAATGTATGGAAAAAATGCCTGGGTTTCCGCCAAACTCCATCACACCGTCCTGGAGGAAAAATCCCGGAGCAATGAACTGGTCATTCTCCAGCATGGCCCCAACTGGTGGGACCTCACCCAGCAGAATCAGACCTGCGAAAAGAAAAAACTGACGCTGGCGGGAAAAACGTACGCCCGCGGCCTCTTTTGCCATTCCCCCCATAAGCTCCTGGTCCGCTTGGCTGACCCGGCCCAAACCTTCAGCGCGGTCCTCGGTGTGGACGATCAAGCCAATGGCATCGGCACCGTCATCTTCGCCGTGCAGGAAGCCGGTGAAAAAACCAACCCCAAGGAGTATTATCGTTCTGCGGTGATTAAACGTAGCGAGCCGCCCGTTCCAATAGCGATTGATCTGGCCGGGGCGCAGGAATTTGTCATCGGGGTGGAAAATGCCGACGGCGATACCAATCATGACCACGCCGTCCTGGCCGACGCCAAAGTCACCCTGGCCGGCGGACAGGAAATCTGGCTGGGCGATATTCCCCTGCGGGAAGGACAGACGGATTGGATTGCCGATACTCTGCCCGCCTTCTCCTTCCTCTATAACGGCAAGCCCTCCGCTGATTTTTTACCAACGTGGAAGATTACCCGCGACGAAAAAAAACTCGATGCCCGCCGCACCCGCAAAACCGTCACCTATCTCGATCCCCAATCCGGTCTGGAAGTAACCTGTGAAGCGATTGATTATGCCGACTTCCCCGCCGTGGAATGGCTGGTGCATTTTACCAATACCGCCCAGTCTGATACCCCGATCCTCGAAAACATCCAGGCCCTCGACATGCAGGTGCGGCATAATCGGATGACCGCCTACACCCTCTATCACGGCTGGGGTGCTGATAACCAGATGCACGATTTCGGCCTGCGCCGTGATACCCTCTCTCCTCAATCCGAAATGGCTATCGGTTCGCAGGGGACCTCTTCCATCCAGTCCCTGCCCTTCTTCAATCTGGAGGCCAATAAACAGGGAATCATCGCCGCCGTCGGCTGGTCCGGCAACTGGTCCGCTCGATTTGCCTGTAATGAAAACAATCAGCTCCATCTGCGGGCCGGCATGGATTCTACCCGCCTGCTCCTCCATCCCGGCGAGACCATCCGCACCCCCCGGATGCTGCTGCTGTTCTGGGACGGCGACCGCATACGCGGCCACAACCTCTGGCGCCGCCTCATCCTGCGCCATTATACTCCCTATCCAAACGGCGAAATCCTCCAGGCCCCGCTGACCGACGGCAACTGGGGCGCCATGACCGCCCAGCAGCAGATCGGAAAAATCAAATGGTGGGTGGATAACGACCTGCCGCTGGACTGCTTCTGGATCGACGCCGGCTGGTCCGGCCAAACCGGTCCTATGGATCTCTGGGTCGAAAACGCCTCCACCCGCGTCCCCAATCTCGAGCTGTACCCCAACGGCATGAAGGAGGTTTCCGACTACGCCCGTCAGCACGGCATCAAGTTCCTGCTCTGGATGTGGCCCAACCGGGCCATGAAGGGCCTCGAGATCGGCGCCGAACACCCCGAGTGGGTCCTGCCCGGCGAGGCGGTCGATCATGGCGTCCCTGAAATTAACGAATGGTTCAAAACCTATTATGCAAAAATCGTTTCCGACTATGGCCTGGACATCTTCCGCCAGGACGGCGGACCGGTCTATCCGGCCGACGAGCCGGACCGCCAGGGAATGAACCAGATCCGCCATTTTACCGGCTTCTATGCGTTCTGGGACCATCTGCTTCAGCAGTATCCTCACCTGATCATCGACAACTGCTCCGGCGGCGGCCGCAAGATCGACCTGGAAACCACCCGGCGCAGCATCTCCCTCTGGCGCAGCGATTACCAGTGTGACAACAACTTTGAACCCATCGGGATGCAGGGCCAGACCTACGGCCTGTCCTTCTGGGTCCCCCTCAGCGGCGGCTGCTCCGCCCGCACCAACCCCGCCGAACAGACCGACCCCTACTATTTCCGCAGCGGCTACAGCGCGGCCCTCTGCATCAACTGGCATGTTTATGTCCCTATTATTGACGATCAGGGATTAGACAAGGACCAGGCCCGCCAGCTGCTGGACGAATACCGGGCGGTGCGGCAGGGTTTCTACGGCGACTACTACCCGCTTACCGACTACAGTGTTTCCGCCGAGGACTGGATGGCCTGGCAGTTCGACAAACCCGAAACCGGCTGGGGCATGGTTCAGGTCTTCCGCCGGCCCCGCTGTATGTATGTGAGCGCCCAGATGCCGCTGAAGGCTTTGCAGGAAACGGCCACCTATGAACTGACCGATTGCAACACCAATGAGAAAATCCGCCTGACCGGACAGGAACTTACCCAAAAAGGCCTGATGATCGAAATGGACACCTGCCCCGGTTCCGCCCTGTTTACCTATCAGAAAATAAACTGAAAACCTAACCCTGTACCAATACCATACGATTGACCAGACAGACACAAAACAGCTTTTCGCAGGCAATACTCGAACAACTGGTTCGGTATGAAATGTATGCGCCGGGCGAAAGCTGGCTGCTGGCCGTGTCCGGCGGCTGTGACAGCATGGCCATGATGGTCTGCCTGGCCTCGATGGCTCAGACGGGCCAACTGACCTTCGCCAAACTGCATGTCGCCCATCTGGATCATCAGTTGCGGGGTGACGAAAGCGCCGCCGACGCCGCCTTTGTCCGGGAACAGGCTCAAAAGCTGGGATTGCCCTTTACTCTGGAAACTATGGATGTCGCCCGGCTGGCCGCCGCTGATAAGGAATCCATCGAACTTACCGCCCGTCGCCTTCGCTATGAGTTCCTCGCCCGGCTGGCCCGCCAGCACTCCTGCACCAAAATCGCCCTGGCCCACAACGCCGACGACAACGCCGAAACCATCCTGCATCGTATCCTCCGCGGCACCGGCATCCGCGGCCTGGCAGGCATCCCCGCCGTTCGCTCCCTCCCCGGCGAGGATTTGTGTTTTATCCGCCCGCTGTTATCGATCCCCCGCGCCGCCATCGAAGAATACGAAGCCCAAAACCAGATCCCTTCTCGCCACGACCGGACGAACCTCTCCCGCGCTTATACCCGCAACCGCATTCGCCTGGACCTGCTGCCGCTGCTCAAGCAGCAATACAATCCCCAGGTGGTGGACGCCCTCCTGCGGCTGGGCCGGATCGCCGAAGAAGCAGGCGGCACTTTGGAAATGGATACCGCGGCCGCCCTGCAAACTCTGATTCTGGAACGCACCGATCACTCGATAACCTTACCTCTCGAATTATTGCAAACCAAAACCAGGGCCGAACTGGCCCAGATCATTCGGGCTGCCATGGACCTTTTGCAAATCCCCCAGCAGCAAATCGGCTTCCGCCAAATCGCCGCCATTCTGAATCTGATTCAAACGCGGAACGGCGATGAAACTCTCCTGTTACCCGCCGCCTTGATCGTAGAGCGAACCGCAAACCAACTGATACTTCTTCGCCAGGATTCCTCCCGCCTCGAAACCGAATCAGCCCCACCCCTTTCCCCCGCTGCCATCTCACTGCCCGGCCGGACCAGCCTGGCCCCAGGTTATATCCGCTTTGATCCGTCCGACGGCGAAAAGCCAATCTCCGCCCTGGACACCCAGCTTCTCGACAGCACCGCCGAAATCTTGGCCTCCTTTCGCAAAACCAAAAAAAACTGCGAAGAAATTCTGGACTACGACGCCATCCGGGAACCTCTGCTCCTGCGCACCTGGCAGGAGGGCGACCGGTTCTGGCCGCTGGGCGCCGCCGGCGATAAAACCCTCGGCGATTTCTTTACCGACGTAAAAATCCCTGCCCCCCTCCGCCGCCGCATCCCCCTCCTCTGCGACCAGGCCGGCATCCTCTGGGTTCTCGGCCTGCGAATCGCCCACCGTGCCCGAATCACCCCCCCAACCACCCGTATTTTGCGGTTAACCATCCTGTCATCTGGTGAACCAGCCGGAATGTAAAATTACCGCAAACCCAAGATACCGGCTTGACACAGGAACAGCCCGGTGATAAAAAAGGCATAATCAGTTTTCTCACAAACAGTTGGATAAGGAGTAAACCGTGAAAAAACAAATACCAAACCTGCTTATTGGACTTATCATTCTGGCTCTTCTGTCTGCCCCGGGCTGCAGCAGCAATAGTCTGCCCCTGCAAAAATCCTTTGCGGAGATTAAAACCGCCCAGACCAACTCCACCGAGGTTATGAATATGCTGCCGGAGGAAGGCCTGCTCGTAACCGACAGCGCCGTCTCCGCCTTCCGTAAAAAAGGTTGGACCAAAGAGCTGGGGATCGTTCGGTTTTCG
>JAKQBU010000228.1 GCA_029573975.1 Planctomycetota bacterium | reverse complement strand
CCGCCAGCGACATCTGCTGCACCGCCTTGCCATGACTATAAACCTGAAAACGAATCATCCGCTATCCTATTGACAAACTACTCAATTATTCGTATCTTTTTTTGAAACAATAACTTACACACACAACAACCGTACCTGACGCTGCCTTCTTTGACCAATCCAATACCATGTTTGTTCACACCCCGGCAGATTTAATAGAAAAGCGAACTAGGATAGCGGCGAAAAACTAAATAATATAAAACACTATGAATAATATACTTATGAAATATTTATTATGGCAATTACAATCTTCGCCTCTTAGTCGTTCACTTTCCAGCTATCCCGAGCCTGGTTTTCATCATTCCTTTTCTAAAAAACACATAAAACCCAATACACATTATATAAGTATAACGGATTTTGCTCGCCGTGAAAAGTCTTTGCCGCGATAGAAATTTCTTTCCGCACGTCGGTTTTTGCCTATCCTGTTTGTTTATATGATTTTATAGATTTTTTCTCACTGCAAAAACCTGTTATTTTTTTGGATTTTGCCCCCGGCTGGTATAAATTCGCACCACATTTTCCGCCGCCTCCGCCAATAATAGCTCCCCCTGACGCATCGCCTCCGCCAGTTCCATCGGTCCCCGGCAAATCCCCACCATCGCCGTTACTCCCACTTCATACACCTTATGGGCATCCGGGCCAATCGACCCGGCCAGCACCACTACCGGCACCCCCTGTTTTCGCGCCTCGGCTGCTATCCCCGCTATTGTCTTGCCGTATGCTGTGGACCCGTCGATCTGACCCTCCCCTGTCAGTACTAAATCCGCCCCCTTGATCTTCTCCGCAAAGCCAACTTCCCGCAAAACAATCTCAATCCCCCGTTCCAGTTGTGCCCCCGCAAATGCCATCAGTCCGCACGCCAGCCCGCCGGCCGCCCCGGCTCCCGGTACCGCCCGAAACTCCCGCCCCATCTCCCGCTCAATCACCCCGATCACCCGCTCCATATTCCGTTCCAGCAACTCCGTATCCGCCGGCCCCGCTCCCTTCTGCGGACTATAAACCCGGCTGGCCCCCAGCTCCCCCAGCAGTGGATTGGTCACATCGCACGCCACCCGAAACCGCCCCTCTCGCACACATGCATGCACTCCATTGCAATCCACCAGCGCCGCCTCACCCATCCGCCGCCCGGTCATATGCTCCCGTATCTCCCGCCCCTGCCCATCGAAAAATCGCACCCCCAGCGCCTGGGCCATCCCCGTACCGCAATCATTGGTCGCCGAGCCGCCCATCCCGATTAAAAACTCCCGGCACCCTTCCCCCCAGCCGGCCAGAATCAGCTCCCTCACCCCATACGTCGTCGTATCCAGCGGATTTCGACTCTCCAGCGGTACCAGCGGCAGCCCCGCCGCCTCCGCCATCTCTATCACCGCTGTCCGCCCGCCACCCAGCACCCCATACTTCGCCCACACCTTCTCCCCCAACGGCCCGCGCACCTCCGCCGCCATCGACTCCGCCGCCCGGGCCGCACTCACCGATCCCTTAAACGAATCCGGTGCTATCACAATCTTCATAGTTCCATTTTTCTTTCCTGGGTATCTGCCATAATCCAATTCTAATTCATTCCCCTCCCCCGTCAAACAGGAAACCCCCAGATCATTTCCCGCTTATCCCCCATCCCGTCCTTTACAACCGCCGCCCAATCCGCTATATTCCCCCTTTTAACGAAACAGCAACCGCTTACCCTCAGCATAAAGGACCGCCGCATGGCTCAGGATGAACAGGTATTAGTTGTCGAACGAAAAGTAATTGAAAAGCTGGGCATCTTCAACGGCCTGCAATTCGACGTGGAACGCTACCGCCGCGCCATCTTCGTACCCGGCGTGCCCCGTTTCCTGCCCCGCGCCCAGGTCGAGCAAGACCCCTCCTACAAGCAGCTCATCCCCTACGTCATCATGAGCCATAACGGCAAATACCTCAGCTACGTCCGCGGCAAACGCGCCGGCGAAACCCGCCTGGTCGGCCTTCGCTCCATCGGCATCGGCGGCCATATCAACCCGTTTGACAACATGCCTTTATTTGACGCCGACTTCTACGAAACCTACCTCACCGCCGTGGAACGCGAAGTGGCCGAGGAAGTCGCCGTCGAAACCACCCATACCAACGAAATCGTCGCCCTGCTCAACGACGAGTCCAACGAGGTCGGCAGCGTCCACCTGGGCATCGTCCACCACTGGATACTCGATGCACCCGCCGTCACCCGCCGCGAACAAATGATCACCCAGATGGCCTTCCTCACTCCCGCCGAACTCCGCGACCTCAAAGAAACCCTGGAAACCTGGTCCGCCTTATGTGTGGACCACCTCCTCAAATTGGAAAACAGCTAATCTCCCTCTTCCGCGCCGGCCACTTTATACACCAGATCATTCTTGCGAACCTGCCGCTGGCAGGGAAAGGTTACCAATCCTTTTTCCACGGCGGAAATCGGTTGCTGGGCCTCATTCTGCATCTGCGAAATAGTGCATTCCACGATGCCGGTGGTGGGTCCGTGGATCTGGACGGTATCTCCTACCGCCAGGGGATGGGATTCCACCTGGAGATAGGCAATATGTGTTTTCTTATAGTAGTTGAGGATCTTGCCGATGTGGATTTTCCGGCGGGTGGCCCGGCTGCCGTACCGGTCATTCCAGTCCTGCGGCCCCGGCCGGCCCATCAGAAAGCCGGTGGAGAACCCGCGGTTGTAAACCTTGCTCACCTCCGCCACCCAGCCGGCCACCTGTTCCTGATTGAACCGGCCGTCAGCCACCGCGTCGATGGCCTGCCGATAAACGCGGACGACGGTCTGGATATATTCGGGCGCGCGGCTGCGGCCCTCGATTTTCAGCGAATCAATCCCCGCCTCGATCAGTTGGTCCAGAATCGGCAGGGTGCATAAATCTTTGGGACTCAGAATGTAATGGTTGCCCAGCGACAGTTCGTCGCCGGTCTCTTTGTCGAGGATGGTATATTCCCGCCGGCACGGCTGCAGGCAGTCGCCCCGGTTGGCGGAGCGCCCGAACAAATGCTCCGAAAGAAAGCAGCGGCCGGAGATGGAAACGCACAGCGCACCATGCCCGAAAACCTCGATCTCAAGAGGAGTGTTCTTTTTAATCTGCCTGATCTGTTCCAGGCTCAGCTCGCGAGCCAGGACCAGCCGCTTGACCCCAAGATTTTCGTAAAACCGGACGGCCTGGCTGTTGGAGATGTTGGCCAAAGTCGAAATATGAATCGGGATCCCCAGGCTTTTGGCCTGCTGGACTACCGCCAGGTCCCAACCAATGACGGCATCCGCTTTGGCTTCCCTGACCACCGCCAGCAATTGCTCCAGCCGCAACAGGTCCTCGTCATAGATGATGGTGTTCAGCGTGACATACACCTTAACCTTCCGCCGGTGGGCCTTTTGCACGATCTTCCCCAACTTCTCCGGCTCAATCCCCCTGGAGCGAATCCGCATATTCAGCTCCCCCACCCCCAGATACACCGCATCCGCCCCCGCCTCCACTGCCGCCACAAACGACACTTCATCTCGTACCGGTGCCAGTAATTCAACCATAGTCAGGTACTTCTCTCATCAAAACATCCACTCAAAGAAAGATAATAATATCTAAAAAAATCCATACAGCAGGAGCAGAAAACAAATGTTCCGAATACCTTTATTTAATTCCGCCCCATGTTTTGCAGGTGTTCAACAATTTTATGCATATGGGTAGAAGGATTAAAATTCCTCAGATCCTCACCACACCTTTTTTCTTTTAACACTTCCCTGGAATGTGCAATTGCGGCAGCGGTACGCGGATAAAGAAAGTCAAAATCAATACGGCTTTTTTTATACGATGGATGAACGGTTTTCAGTTCTGTCATAACATCTTCCGTATTAGCAAATGGTTCCGTATGTTGTTTGAAATGCAAAAGAAACCAGTATTCAATGCACGGATTCGTCAAGATCAGTTCCAACCTATCTATTTTCTTCGCTTTTTCCCAGGCTTCATCAAGGGTACTATGCGGCGGTATCTCTACATCGACAACACACCATACTTTTTCATAGGGAATAGCAAGCTTTTTCATCTCTTCCTTTTTGGCTAAAGCCCGCTCAATCACGGCAACTGGTTTAGAATCCGGCGAACTAATAACATCAATCTTGACAGCCCGTAACTGCAATTGCCGGATTAGCCCATTCAAATAGGATGGTTCCGTGCTCGATCCCTCACAAACAATAAGCTCCATCTTATTCGGATTTTTATAAGGTAAGCGGCGTTTCAGATCTTTTCGTGTGCGCGATTTAACCATGGGGAATGCTGAACGCCTCCAGAATGGGAATGGCTCCATACCGGCCCGCCAAATATCCTTTCTGCATCGCTTCCCCTTTTCTTGGCTTGCGTTCTTTATAATCCGACATGGAATACAACTTCGTATCCCCGCCTCTTTCTTTTTCCGTGAACCATATCTGATCCCGACGGAATAATTCCGGGTCTAGCAGCGTTACATCATGGGTAGCAAAAACTAATTGTGCCCCGGTTTTATTATTTACCGGATCTTGAATAAATTTTATTAATTCCCGTGTAAGAAGCGGATGCAGGCTCGCTTCCAACTCATCAATAAACACCGTATATCCCTTACTCACTGCCTCTAACCATGGGCCTAAAAGTTGAAAAAACCGTTGCGTTCCATCCGATTCTTCTTCCAGTGGAAGTGAAACGTTCTCATCAGTATGAGTACCAAAATGAAGCATTTCCACCTTAAGCGGTGGGGATTTCTCTAATTGCTTTAGCAGTTTTTCTCGTAGCTCATTTGGAATGCTTTTGGGAAAATTTATCGTATTCCTATCAAACTGCTTCTTGACATTTACTCCGTGTATCCCTAAGTCTGCTTTTTGTAAAGCTGCCGTGACAAACTCATACAACTCCTTTCCAACCTTCTTTTCCTGTTCAATATCAAGCAACATTTCAGTTGTTACTGATCCGAATTTTTTTTTAGAGAGAACAGCTCGTAATTTATTCTTGAACCACTCATATACAGTGATTAACTGCTTATTATTCCACTGTGCCGCCACCGAAAGAAATAAAGCATTATCTCTGGTTTTATCTCTCAGACCTTCTTTTTCCCCCTTTAAAAATGAACCAAATTTCCAAATGATATCCTCTTTATCAAAGGATCTATGGAACCATGTTTGCGCATTATCTCTCGTTCGTCCTTTGGGATAGGCCAGCAGCCATTCTTCTTGAATACGTTCCTTCGTTGCGGAAAAGCCATATTGAAACCTCGTATCCTCGTGATAAAAAGTAACCTCAAATGAACTTGGCTCTTTACTTGATTCATCATCTAATAAAAATGGTTGGACTGGTAGTTTCTTGCCTGGTTCGTAATTTGCCGATTTCAAAACAATATCTCTCATAAGATCTATTGCCTTAATGAGGTTGCTTTTCCCCGAAGCATTCGGGCCATAGATTCCAACAGACTTTAAGAGCCGTAATTTATCCTCAGTAGTACAATTCCCCTCCAACATTGGATCACTACTTGCGACAAGGCTAAGCACTTGCTCGTCCCGAAAAGAGCGGAAATTTTTTACGCGAAATTCGACTAACATTTGATTTGTCTCACAATATTACCGCTATTTTTGCAAATTAATCGCAAAATATGCTTTTATTTTAGATTGTCACTCTATATAAGGTATCGGTTAACGCGGCTGGGCACAAGAATATTTCGGGGATAAATCCCCAAATTTCCATTCGATAGATTATTATCGGCTGGCCGATAAAAACCTGATTTTCGTCGATAACCCATTGCCATTTCTAATACTTATCTTCGTTCCGCCTCAGGTTAAACGCACCTTTCTACTTAGCAAAATCAGTATTTGTTTCGTTTTGCTTTTTATAATGCGGTACAGGGAAAAACGGATGGGGATTAGCTGGGCGAATTGAAAATCGGTGCAGACATGATCCTTATAATCATCCCCGCGAATCTCGATCTGGTCTAAATCCGCTATGCCAAAACCCAGTCGTCGGGCGGTGCGGAGCATGGGCAGGTCCTCCGGTTTCATCCCGATCAGCTCGCAGCAGACCGCCTCGCAGGCCATCGGGTCGGTCCCGCCGATCAGCCAGCCGAGTTTCCGGGTTCGCCCGTTGATCGGCCCGGGGCCATCCATCGCTTCCACCGCATCAATAATCGTCAGCACCGGCTGGAGTTTCTGATAGATGCCGATCAGCAGCTTGCAGAATTTATAATCGCTGCCGCCTTTTTTGTAATGCCAGACCGGCTTGGCCTTGCCGGACACGCAGCCGAACATATTCTTCACGGCAAAGGTGGCCGTCAGTTGCTGGTGGGTCTTGAACTTGGGCAGATTGATAATCTTGTCCGCCTCCAAAGCATATTTGCTGATACCAATCCAGGCCCCGGACTTTTCCAGATATAGTTTTTTCGGATGATTCAATTCCTGAAGCGGGATCCCCAATTTTCGCAGCGGTTCCGTAAGCCCCAATACTTCCGCACAGCCAGAAACACTTCCCCACGCCGGCGAATCACCCACCACCGGCCTGCCGCCCAAATCCAGCACCCGCCGGGCCAGTTCGAGAATGACGGCCGGATGGGTCTGCACCGCCCGGTCCGCCGGTTTGGGCGCGATGAAATTGGGCTTCAGCAATACCCGGTCCCCCCGTCTGATAAACCGCTCCAGCCCGCCCAGCAGTGCGATATGCCGGTCCATCGCAGCAGGAAGCTTCGCAGTGGTATAATCATCACAGCGTGTTAGTACCACGGTTGCCGGCACTGATTCATTCATAGGTCGTTTCTAAACTCCGCTGTTTGCCTTTTGTACCAAAAACCAGTTTTGCGTCCACCGGCAGATCTTCACCAGCATCAGCATCACCGGCACTTCAATCAGCACGCCTACCACGGTAGCCAAAGCCGCCCCTGACGACAAGCCAAAAAGCAGGGTCGCCGTCGCAATCGCCACCTCAAAATGATTCGACGCCCCGATCATCGCCGACGGGGCCGCATCCGCATAGCTCAGCCGCAACCGCTTGGCCAGCCAGTAACCCAGCGCGAATATAAAACAAGTTTGTATAAACAGAGGTATCGCAATCCACAAAATAGTCAGAGGATTCGAGAGAATGGTTTCCCCCCTGAAGGAAAACAAAAGCACCAGCGTAATCAGCAGGGCAATGATGGTTATGGGGGTGAGGACATGCAGAAATTTTTGCTCAAACCAGGCCTGGCCTTTATGGGCAATGATCCACTTGCGGGAGAAGAAACCCGCCGCCAGCGGCAGGGCCACGTAAATGGCTATGGATAACACCAGCGCCTGCCAGGGCACCGGCAGCCGGCCCACCCCCAGCAGAAAACCGCCCAGCGGGCCGTAAAGTAGCAGCATGGACAGGGAATTAATCGCCACCATCACCAGCGTATGCCCATCGTT
>JAKQBU010000205.1 GCA_029573975.1 Planctomycetota bacterium | reverse complement strand
ATGCCCGAAAAAGGCCCCGCCCCCGCCGAAGCCGCCCCGTCGTCCGGCCCCATGCCCCAGGGTCAGCCCCCCGCGGGGCAGACTCCGCCTCCCAGCCCGGCCGGCCCGCCGCCGGCTCCGAAGTAATCCCACGGAAATCCTGGTGAAAGCAGCTTATGTCGATTGTGCGAACGGAAAAACTTGGTAAATCGTATCAAATGGGGCTGGTTCAGCTCCACGCCCTGCGCGATTTCGACCTGGCCATCGAACCGGGCCAGTATGTCGCGATCATGGGCCCCAGCGGCTCCGGCAAGTCCACCCTGCTGAATTTGCTGGGCTGCCTCGACCAGCCCACCACCGGCCGCTATTTCCTGGGCGATGAAGATGTCTCCCAAATGAACGATGACCAGCTTTCCTACATCCGCGGCATGAAAATCGGCTTCATCTTCCAGTCCTATAACCTGATTGCCCAGTTGAATGTGATCGAGAATATCGAAGTCCCGCTGTTTTATCAGGGCGTCCGCGAAAAGCAAAGCCTCCGCCGGGCACGGGAACTGGCTGAACTGGTCGGCCTGGGCGAACGCCTCACCCACCGCCCAACCGAATTGAGCGGCGGCCAGCAGCAGCGGGTGGCCATCGCCCGGGCGCTGGGAAACGATCCCCTCCTGCTGCTGGCGGACGAGCCGACCGGCAACCTCGACACCCAAAGCGGCACGGAAATCCTCCATATCCTCGACCTGCTGCACCAGCGGGGCAAAACCCTGATCGTCATCACCCACGATCCCCAAGTGGCGGCCCGCGCCCAGCGGGTCATTCATCTGCTGGACGGGCGCATCCATCACGAGGAAAACAACGGAAAACAAGCATGAACTGGTTTCGCATCAAAAGCATTCTCAAACTGGGCGGCAAAAGCCTCTGGATGCACCGCCTGCGCTCGATGCTCACCACCCTCGGCATTATCTTCGGCGTTTGCTCGGTCGTTGCCATGCTGGCCATCGGCGAAGGCGCCAGCCGCCAGGCCCAGCAGCAGATTGAGCGGCTCGGCAGCACGAATATCATCGTAAATACCGTCAAGCCTCCTGACGAGCAGGTGGCCAGCGGCACCACCAGCCGCATGAACGAATACGGCCTGACCTACACCGACGCCGAACGCTTTTATGCCACCCTCCCCACCGCCCAGGTCATCGTCCCACTCCGGCAGATCAGCCAGGAAGCCTGGTACCGCAATCGGAAACTCGCCGTCGAAGTCATCGGCACGGTCCCCTGGTATCCCGAAATTGCCTCCCTGCATATCCTGCGGGGGCGGTTCCTCACTGCGATGGATATGAACTACCAGCAGGCGGTCTGCGTCGTGGACCGGCACCTGGCCAAACAGCTTTTTGTCTTTGACGACCCGATTGGTCAGGATATCAAAATCAAAGGGGACTATTATCGCGTCGTAGGCGTGGTTTCCGCCGCCGAGGCCGCCGGACCGGCCGACCAGGCGGTTTCCTCCGCCGCCGCCGGCGGCGTGGCCGGCCGCATTTACATCCCCATTACCACCGTCAAAACCCGCTTTGGGGAAATCAAGATCCAGATGGGCGGCAGCGGGGCGCAGATTGAAAAGGTGCAGTTGCAGCAGATTACGGTGAAAGTGGAATCCTCCGATCAGGTCCTGGTCACCCGCGAGATTCTCAGCCGGCTGCTGAGCAGGTTCCACAAAAAGCAGGATTACCAGATCGTGGTGCCGCTGGAGCTGCTGCGGGAGGCGGCCCGGACCAAGCGGATATTCAGTATTGTTTTGGGGTCTATAGCGGCTATCTCGTTGCTGGTGGGGGGGATAGGGATTATGAATATCATGCTGGCGACTGTGAATGAGCGGACCCGCGAGATCGGCATCCGTCGGGCACTGGGGGCGAAAAAGAAGGATATTATCGTGCAGTTTCTGTCCGAAACGTTGCTGCTAACCCTGATGGGGGGGGTACTGGGCATTGTTCTGGGTTCCATAATTCCTTATCTGGTAACGTATTTCGGGGATATGCCCACCGTGATTACCGGCAGTTCGTTGATCCTGGCGTTTGGCATTTCGGGTGCTATCGGGATTGCCTTCGGGCTGTATCCGGCCTACCGGGCGGCCAATATGGACCCCATCGAGTCGCTGCGTCACGAATAAAACCATTTAGTTCCGGTTTGGTTCGTTATAAATCTTCAAAAAGTGCAGTAGGATGACATCCATAAGTCCTTATTTTATAATTTTAAAAATTGCTGTAAGTCTTTATATTTGGTTTGGGGAAATTGTCGTAAGTCCTTATTTTGCGTGGAAATTGATGGTCCGATAATAAAGTATGGATTATAACGATTGTAACGTTTGGGTAAGATTTTTGGTATTCTGGGTAAGATTTTTGGTAATTTGTAACGGTTAGGTTGAGTTGGTAAATGTTGAACAAAGTATAACAAAACATGAACAAAATGATATAAAAGTATGGCAAAACCTATGATAAACCTAGGGAAAACATGAGTAAAAATGAATGGTATTTACACGTGGCATTTGGATGGGGGCGGATTTTTAACGCTCATACCTTATCTATACC